>JBIJCW010000072.1:0-9865 GCA_044344495.1 Kiritimatiellia bacterium
CCGGAATCCTAAAGGATTCCGCTACGGAAAGACGTTCACCCCCTCCGCACCGGCATTCCGCTCCACTTCGAGTGCATAGATTTTCCAGAACCGTCCCGAAAAGTCCGAAGCGCGCCAATCCAGGTCCGGATACCCTATCGCATGGGCACCTGAATAGGCCCAGTCTGTCGCCATGCTGCTCAATCCGGCCCGCACGGGATTCTCCGAAAGGTAATAGGCCAACCGCACGACAGCCCCCCGATCCCGGTCGGTCTCGCGCAACACGTTGTCGTGGCACTGCTTCTGGAACTCCACGCCCCGCGCCCGCAACACAGCGTTGAAGTGATCCCGGAAGAACCGGATAGCTTTGAGCTGGTCGCTATTGGCATCCAGCCCCGCCCAGAACATATGCGCGTGGTCCGGCATAAGGCAATACATGGGACAAATGAGGCGATAACGATGCAGGAGGTGCGCCTGCACATCGCGGAACCGGAGATGGGTGTCTCCATCAAGCCATCCGGTCACACGCCCGGCGATCGTCATGCTCCAATGGACATAGGCGTGTCCCCGGTAATATTCCGACGGCAACCGGCGCAGATAATCGTGCAAAGGAACGGGCATGGCGGGAGAATATCGGAATCCTAACGGATTCCGCTACAAGATTCCTATGTAGCGGCATTCTTTCGAATGCCGCGCGCCGCTGCCTTTCCGTAGCGGCATTCCTTCGAATGCCGCGCGCCGCCCCGCCCCGGAATCCTAACGGATTCCGCTACGGGAAAGGCGCTACGCAACCACAGGCGGCAACTGCAAGGTGAACACACTTCCCTCGCCAGGCACACTGTTCACCCGCACACTCCCGCCGTGCGCCAGCGCAATATGCCTGACGATGGACAGCCCCAGCCCCGTCCCCCCCGCTTCCCGGCTGCGCGCCTTGTCCACTCGGTAGAACCGTTCAAAAATGCGGTCCAGATGCTGGGGAGCAATCCCGCATCCCTCGTCGCGTACCGCCACCTCCGCTCCCTGTGCCGTAGCCACCCCCTCAACCCAAACCCGCCGGCCCGGCTCACTGTATTTAATCGCGTTATCCAGCAGATTCTCCAGGGCCTGCTCCAGCAGGGGCGCATTGGCGGAGACCATGAGGTGTTCCGGACAGGCGACACTTACCATGATCTGCCGGTCCTCCGCAACCATACGGCACGTCTCCACCGCCGCATTCACCACACCCGCAAGGTCGGTTGGCGCCATAACAATACTATGGGCCTCCACACCGTGCTCCACGCTGGAAAGTTTCAGCAGGTCGCCCGCCAGGTTCTCCAGCCGGTCCACCTGCCGCGCCGCCATCTCCGTGAAACGGCGCGCCTGCGCCGGATCCTCCAGCGCCCAATCCTGCAACGTCTCGATCGCCCCCTTGATCGCCGCAATGGGAGTCTTCAATTCATGCGAGGCGTTGGCCACGAAATCACGCCGCATACCGTCCAAGCGCCGCTGCTGCGTACAATCCTCCGCCACCAGTACCGCCCCGATCCCGCGGCCGGCCGCATCCGTCAATGGCGCCCCCCGCACCCGCAACCACCGTCCCCGCGGTGCCTCGACGCCGAAGTCGACCTCACCCTGAACCACATCCCCCTTCTCCATGACCCGCGCCATCAGGGCCTGAATATCAGGATTGTGAATCACCTCGTACAAGTGGCGCCCATGATCGTATGACTTGTCCAAATCAAACAGACGGGCCGCCGCCTGATTCCACCGCGCCAGGTTCCCCTGCACATCCACCGCGACAACCCCCTCCATCATGCCGGATAGAACCACCTCCAGTTCGTTCCGGTGACGCGTCACTGTCTCGATGCGATCCTTGAGACGATCTGCCATCGCATTAAGGGCCAACGCCAGTTCCGACAACTCGACCCAGCGGCAGGTCGGCGCCCTGACCTTGAAATCCCCGCTTCCGTACCGCTCCGCCACACGCTTGAGCACCTCGACAGGTTGACTGACCCGCTGCGCCGACACATAACTGATGGCCGCCACCACCGGCAGAACCAACAGCGCCACCAACCACACCTTGTGTCGCAGCGCATCGGAAATCTGGTCGAGAACTGGCGCCTCCACCGCGGCACGCACAACACCAACAACCCTCCCTTGTTCACGAATGGGTACCGCCACATACAAGGTCCGCACCTTGACCGTTGAACTATCACGCATGATTGTACCCACCCGCCCTGCTATGGCCTCGGCGATTTCCGGCCGAGAAGCGTGGTTTTCCATGGTCGCCGGATCATGTTCCGTGTCGGCAATCACCCGCCCGGCGGCATCCACCACGGTCAACCGGACCGCCGCCACCCGCGCCGCCTCCACACATACGGCCTGAACCCGTGCCGGATCCTCACGAAGAACCGCAGAGGGTATCAGTTGACCAACCAGGGCCGTACGAACCGCCAACTCACGCCGCATGGCTTCCCCGGTGCGTTCATCACTCACCCGGAAGAAATACGCAACGACGACAACCACCGTCACCACCATCGTCAGCATGATCGTTGCGTAGTATCCCGAAAACAACCGATGCCTGGTCATGATCCCTCGTCTGGTTGGCTATGCATTCGTGAATCGGTACCCTACGCCCCGAACCGTCTCAATGGAATCCCCGTGCGTGCCCAATTTGCGCCGCAACCCGACAATCTGCACATCCACGGCCCGGTCCGTGACCGGATAGGACTCGCCATGCACCGCCGTCACAATCTGGTCCCGCGTGAAAACCCGGCCAGGCTGCCCCGCCAAAAGACTCAATACCCGGAATTCTGTGAAGGTCAGGTCCACCGGCTTGCCTTTCATTTTCACCTCGTGCCGCGCCGTATCAATCACGATGTCCCGTACACGGATGACCTCCTTCTCCGCCACCACGGCGCCATCGTGACGCCGCAGTATGGTCCTCAACCGTGCCACCAGCACCCGCACGCTGAAGGGCTTCGTGATGTAGTCATCGGCCCCGACCTCAAGCCCCGTGACCACATCCACATCCTCCGCCTTGGCAGTCGCCATCAGCACCGGGATTCCCGCCGTCAGGACATCGCGCTTTAGCAGCCGGCAAACCTCCAACCCATCCAACCCCGGCAACATCAGGTCCAGGATGATCGCATCCGGCGCTTCCGTCCGCGCCATCTTTAATCCCGCCTCGCCGTCACGGGCGGCAAGCACCGTGTACCCTTCCTTCCCCAGGTTTGCCTTGAGGATCTCGCGCAAATCCGCCTCGTCCTCGATCACCAGTATTTTTCTTCGTGGCACGGGTTCCTTCAATCATAACGCTAACGGCCTGTAAAGCCCCGAGTTGAAACCCGCCGGGGCCTCCGCTTCACTGTTGAAACCTTGGCGCAAATCCCTATAGTTACCGCCTTTGCCGCCCATCGGCATCAGGAAGGCCGGAAACCATGAACGAACAATACCCTTTTGAAGACATCGAACCCAAGTGGCAGAAGTACTGGACCGACCACGGCATCTTCAACGTCGACACCGCCCGCCACGAAAAAAAGTACTACTGCCTCACCATGTTCCCCTACCCCTCCGGCACCATGCACGTCGGACACGGCCGCAATTACATCATCGGCGATGCCGTCACCCGCTACAAGATGGCCCGCGGCTTCCGCGTCCTCTCCCCCATGGGCTGGGACGCCTTCGGCCTGCCCGCCGAGAACGCCGCCAAACAGCGCGGCGTCCACCCCAAGGAATGGACCTACTCCAACATCCGGCAGATGAAACGCCAACTCCAGTCCTGGGGTATCGCCTACGACTGGAACCGCGAAATCGCCACCTGCCACCCGGACTACTACCGCTGGACCCAGTGGGTCTTCCTCAAACTCCACGAACGCGGCCTCGCCTACCAGAAGAACGCCCCCGTCAACTGGTGCGATTATTGCACCACCCTCGCCAACGAGGAAGTCCTCGCCGACGGCACCTGCGAACGCTGCGGACGCCCCGTCCACAAAAAGGATCTGACCCAGTGGTTCTTCAAGATCACCGACTACGCCGGCAAACTGCTCGACGACCTGGCCCTGCTCGACAAGTGGCCCGAAAAGGTCCGCACCATGCAGGGCAACTGGATCGGCCGCTCCGAGGGCGCCCGCGTGGAATTCACCGTCGCCGAAACCGGCGACCCCTGCCCCGTCTTCACCACCCGCCCGGACACCATCTATGGCGTCACCTTCATGGCCCTCGCCCCCGAACACCCCCTCGTGGAAAAACTTCTCCGGAACAATCCGCGCGCCACCGAGATCCGCGCCTTCGTCGAGAAGGAGAAAATGGTCTCCGCCGCCGAACGGACCGATGACACCACCCGCAAGGAGGGCGTCTTCTCCGGCTTCCACGTCAAGAACCCCTACAACGGCGAACTCGCCCCCCTCTGGATCACCAACTACGTCCTGATGGAGTACGGCACCGGCGCCGTCATGGCTGTCCCCGCCCACGACCAGCGCGATTTCGATTTCGCCGGGACCTACAAGCTTCCCGTCAAGGTCGTCATCCAGAACAACGACGGAACCCTCAAGGCCGACACCATGAAGGAGGCCTATGCCGAGGATGGCCCCATGGTCCACTCCGGCCCCTTCAACGGCCGCCAGAATCGCGAGGCCATGCACGACATCATCCAGCATGCCGTGGACGGCAAGTTCGGCGAATTCACCACCCACTACCGCATCCGCGACTGGCTGATCAGCCGCCAGCGCTACTGGGGCTCCCCCATCCCCATCGTCCATTGCGAGACCTGCGGCGCCGTCCCCGTCCCGGAAAAGGACCTCCCCGTCCTCCTGCCCGACGACGTGGATTTCAAATCCGAACGCGGCAACCCCCTCTCCTTCCACGAGGAATTCATCCGCACCCCCTGCCCGGCCTGCGGCAAACCCGCCCGCCGCGAAACCGATACCCTCGCGCAGTGGATCTGCTCCTGCTGGTATTACCTCCGCTACGTCAACCCGCGCCTGACCACCGCCGCCTACAACAAGGCGGATGTGGATTACTGGCTCCCCGTCGACCAATACATCGGCGGCATCGAACACGCCGTCCTGCACCTCCTCTACTCGCGCTTCATCCTCAAGGTCCTGCACGATGCCGATACCTGCTCCTTCCGCGAACCCTTCGGCGCCCTCTTTACCCAGGGCATGATCTGCAAGCGTAGCGAAAAGGATGGCCAGCTCTACAAGATGTCCAAATCCAAGGGCAACGTGGTCTCACCGGACGAACTCATCCGCGAATACGGCGCCGATACCGTCCGCCTCTACACCCTCTTCATCGGCCCGCCCGAGAAGGACGCCGAGTGGAACGATGCCGGCGTCGAGGGCGCCTTCCGCTTCCTGCGTCGCATATGGCGCCGCGTGGCCGAATCCCGCGACCTCCTGCTCGCCTCGAAGGCCCTGAAGCCGGATCTGGCCAGGATGGAAACGCCTGAACGCAACCTCTACCGCAAACTCCATGAGAGCATCGCCAAGATCACCCATGACCTGGAAGGCGCGTTCCAGTTCAACACCGCCATCGCCCAGATCATGGAACTCATGAACGCCTTGGATGACATCAAGGTGGACGCCTCCAGCAGTGAACAATGCCGGGCTGTTTATCGTGAATCCATTGAGTCCCTGGTGATCCTCATCTCCCCGTTCGCCCCGCACATCGCCGAGGAACTGTGGGGGGAGTTGGGGCACCCCCCCTCGGTCATCCAGGCAACCTGGCCCGAGGTGAATCCCAAGGCGCTTGCCCGGGATGAAATCGAGATCGTCATCCAGCTTAACGGCAAGATCCGCAGCCGGGAAACCATCCCGACGAGCCTCTCCCCTAAGGCCGTGGAAGCCCACGTCCTCGCCCAGGACTCCACCCGACAACTCCTGACTGGCCTGACGATCCGCAAGGTCGTCGTGGTCCCTGGCAAACTCGTCAATATCGTGGCCACCTGATGAATCGATGGAAGGCAGGCCTGCAGGCCATTGGGCGCTCGCTGTTCGGCCTGACCGACGCCGAGCGCCGCCTCCTCGGCGTGGTCATCGCCCTGGCCCTGCTGGGCCTGGCAGTCAAATGGTGGACCCGCTGAACATTCGAATGCCGTAAACGCTCACTCCCCATGTAGCGGCATTCCTTCGAATGCCGCACCGCGCCGGAATCCCAACGGATTCCGCTATGGGATTCCCATCCTCTGCATCGGTAGCGGCATTCCTTCGAATGCCGATGCGGCACTCGTCACGTCTCTTGCGCCACCGGTTGATCTCACTGCTCGAAGTAGGTGTAGCCGCGCATGCCGACCTTGTAGGCCTTGAGATAGGCGTTCTTCTCGCGCGGCGTGATCTGCTTGGCCTTGGCCGCCTTGTCGATCCGTGCCTTCATCTGCGACACCATGTCCTCCGGGGTGTACTCCATGTACTGCAAAATCTCATCCACCCGGTCACCCGTCGTCTGGTGCGCCCACTCCACCCGCCCCTTGTCGTCAATCCGCACATGCAGCACATTGGTGTTGCCCAGCAAATTGTGCATGTCGCCAATCGTCTCCTGATAGGCGCCCACCAGGAAAATCCCCAGGTAGTACTCGCGCCCATCCCACTCATGCAGGGGCAGGACGTGCTTGACGTCGTGCAGGTCGATAAACCGGTCCACCTTGCCGTCGGAATCGCAGGTGATGTCGGCCAGCACCGCGTTGCGCGTCGGCCGCTGGTTGAGCCGGTGGATCGGCATGATCGGGAACAACTGGTCGATGGCCCAGAAATCGGGAATGGACTGGAATACGCTGAAGTTCCCGTAGTACACGTCCGCAATGACCGGTTCCAACCCCTCCAACTCGTCGGGGATGTACTTGCGGCCCTTGGTCATCGTGTAAATCCTGCAGATCGTCCGCCAGAACAAGGTCTCCGCCAGGGCGCGTTCCCGCAGGGAGATGTTGCCGTGCAGGAACATCATCCGCAATTCGTCACGGTAATACACCGCATCATGGTACGCCTCCTGCACATTCCGCGGCGACAGCGAATCGCACACTTCCTTCATGTTCTCCAGCATCTCGCTGGCATTCGGGGGTAACCGGTCCGGAATCTCCACCGGCTCGAACCGCCGGACATGCAGCACGTTGAACACCAGTACCGCATGATGCGCCACCGTCGCCCGGCCCGACTCGCTGACAATCGTCGGATGCGGCACCCCGCAGGCATCCAGCGTCTTCATGATCACCTCGACCACGTCCGACGCATATTCCGGCGGCGAGTAGTTCGTGCTGCACTCGAAATTGGTGTGCGATCCGTCATAGTCCACCGCCAGCCCGCCCCCCAGGTTGAGAATCCCCATGGCGGCACCCTCGCGCGCCAGTTCCACATAAAACCGGCAGGCCTCCTGCAACGCCGTCCGCACCTTGCGGATATCGGACACCTGGCTGCCCAGGTGGTAATGCAACATCTGCAGGCAATCCAACATGCCCTTCTTCCGCAACGCATCCACCAGTCCGATGATCTGCGATGCATCCAACCCGAACTTGCTGCGGTCACCGCCCGACGAATCCCAGTGCCCGCCCGCACGGCTCGAGAGTTTGGCCCGCACCCCGAGAATCGGCCGCACCTTCAATCGCTCGGCCCGCTCAACAATCAGGTCGAGTTCACTCGGCATCTCGATGACCAGCACGGTCTTCGACCCCATCTTGACCGCGTGCAGCGCCGTATCGATGAATTCCTCGTCCTTGTACCCGTTGCACACCACGAAAGCGTCCGGGTCCCGCATCATCGTTGTGGCCACCAGCAGTTCAGCCTTGCTGCCGGCCTCGATCCCGTGATGATACTTGCGCCCCGCCTCGATGATGTCGGCCACCACCTCGCACTGCTGGTTGACCTTGATCGGAAAGACCCCGCGGTATTCGCCCTGGTACCCCGCCTCCGCAATGGCGCGGCGGAAACTCTCGTTGATCTCCTCGATCCGCGACGCCAGGATGTTGGAAAACCGGATCAGAACCGGCATGTTCAGCCCACGGCTGTGACATTCGTCAATCAGGTGGGTCAGGCTGACTTCCGTCGCGCTCCGGGGCCCGTTGGGCCGGACGATGACCTCGCCGCCGGACGATACATCGAAGTAACCCGCCCCCCAGTTCCGGATTCCGTAAAGCTCGGCGGAGTTCTCCGCCGTCCATCGTGTCAAAGCATCCTGCCGCATCGCCTGTTCTCCTCAGCAAATTCGTGACCGGCACCATAACACGCAAGGCGAACCCGGTCATTGATAATTTATCGCTGCCCCCATCCCCTCCGGACTTGCGGTTTTTGCACGCTTCTGCGATGTTCATCGCTGAACAATGAAGAGACTGTCACTGCTTCTGGTTGGCATCCCCGCACTGGCGGCAAGCCTCCTGCTCGCCTGGTTCGACCCCACACCCTTCGCCGGCCTCTCCCACCAGGTTCACGACGCCATGCTCCGCACCCTCGCCTCACCCCCGCGCTCCGGTTCGATCGTCATGGTGGATATCGACGACGAAAGCCTGGCCCGCCTCGGTCAATGGCCCTGGTCTCGACGGGACCTGCGCCGTCTCGTCGACCGCCTGTGGCAACAGGGGGCGGCCGTGGTGGTGTTTGATATCGTCTTCCCCGAGCCGGACCGCTCTTCGCCTCTAACCCTGGAATCATTGTGGCGCTCAGAGTTCGGCCCAGACGTGGCCATCGCCGGCATCCCCGGCAATTCCCGTGACCACGACACCGATTTCGCCGCCGCCCTGGCACGCGGCCAATCCGTCCTGGGATGCTACTTCAGCCTCGGAACCGGCATCGACAGCCATCGCGTGCTCGAGGACACCCTGCATCGCGGCCGTTGCTTCGAGGTCGGCCAACCTCAACGCGACATGCTCCCCCAGGGCACCACGATCATCCAGTCCCTGCCCGCGTTGCGCGCCAGCGCCACCGGGGAAGCCTCTTTCAATACCCTCGCCGACCGCGACAACGTGATCCGTCGCACCCCCCTGTTGGTGGCCTACGGCCCGAACCGCCTCTACCCCGCTCTCTCGCTGGAAGCCGTCCGCCAGTTCCGAAAAGCCGGCAACATCCGTGTCCGCTACGACGATCACCTTGGCCGGGGCGTCGAAGGAGTGGATGTCGGCGGAATCAGCCTGCCGACCGACGCCAACGGCTGCCTTGTGCTCAATTTCCGCTCCGTTCCCTTCCCTGCCATCCCGGCCTGGCAAGTCCTGGCCAACACAGCGCCAACCGCCGCTCTCTCCAACCGGGTGGTTCTCATCGGCACATCCGCCGCAGGATTGCACGACCTGAAAGCCACCCCCCTGGCCCCGGACGTCCCCGGCATTGAAGTTCACGCCACCGCCTTGGATAACATGCTCGCGGGCGATGCCCTTCGCGAACCCCGCTGGATGTTCCACGCAAATCTCCTCACAATCCTTGTCACCGGCCTCGCGCTTATGGTGCTGGTGGCCTCCGCGCGCTCCTGGCTGGCCTTCTTCGCGGCCACCGGCTTTGTAAGCCTGGCCATCGTCACCAGCGCCTGGGCCCTCGCCAGCCACCGCCTCGTCGTCTCTCCCGTGGGCGTCATCGTGTGCACCGTGATGGTCTACACATCCATGACCGTCGTAAAGTACTGGAACGAGGAGCGGGAGCGGCACCGCATCCGAACCATGTTCGGCACCATGGTATCCACCGATGTGTTGCGCCTGATGGAGGAAAATCCCGCGAGTTTTTCCCTGGCCGGACGCAAGGCGGAGGTGACCGTCTTCTTCTCGGATATCGCAAACTTCACGAACCTCGCCGAAAACCTCGATCCCGACGTCCTGACACACCTGCTCAACCGCTACCTCACGGAAATGACCGATATCATCATGGCAAGAGGCGGGTACGTGGATAAGTTCTACGGCGACGCGATCATGGCAGTCTGGGGCGCGCCCTATGCCACTCCC
>JBIJCW010000018.1:0-20030 GCA_044344495.1 Kiritimatiellia bacterium
GAACAAACCGACAGACTGACCGAACTCAACCGGGATCTTTCCGCCGAGTTCGGCTGCAAACTCGAAATCCGTATCGGCATCAACACCGGCGTGGTGACGGCCGGGAACATGGGTTCAGCCAACCGCTTCCAATACACCGTGATGGGCGACACCGTTAACGTCGCCTCCCGGCTTGAAGCGGCCAACCGGTTGTGCGAAACCTGCATACTGATCGGAGAAGAAACCCTCCATCGGGTCAGTGATCGCGTCGAGTCCCGCCTGGTCGGCTGCGTTCAGATCCGCGGCAAGGCCAAGCCCGTCTGCATCCATGAACTTCTGACTCGCCGCGGCGCCCTTTCGCCCGCCATGACCGCCGTTGTCACGATGTATGGCAAGGCCCTCGCTGCCTTTCACAACCGCCAGTGGGACGAGGCCCTGCGCCTCGTGGAGAGCGCACTTTCACTCAAACCCGACGACGGCCCTTCCCGTCTCCTGCGGGATAATGCATCCCGCTACCGCAGTGACCCGCCGCCCGACTCCTGGCACCAGGTACTCGATATAGGCTCCTGATCATGGGCCAGAGGGCTGCCCGCCGGGCTTGCCGGTGGAGGCAAACGCTATCAATGCCGCCCACCGGGCTTGCCCCGGTGGAGGCAAACGTTGAACCTCCCCCCCCCGACCGTCGCCTTTCTATTGACCTGCGGGTCAACCCCCCCTAGAGTATCGCCTAGTTTCCCATTGATGAAGGAGGCCTCATGAGTAGTACCATGCGTTTCGAACCTGACACCGCTCCCACCCGCCCGCCACCTATAAGACCCAACCCCATCCTCTTCAACGGCATCGCTGTGATCCCCATCCTGATCATGGCCGCCATCGTCTTTATCCCGATCTTCATCTGGTTCTTCTGCCGGATCGAACCGGAAAAAGGGGAACTTGCCATCCTGATCCACAAGACCGGCAAAAACCTGCCCTCGGGTCAGATCATCGCCGAGTCCCCCTCCCAGAAGGGCATCCAACTGGAGGTCCTCTCGGAAGGCCGCTATTTCCGCAACCCTTACTCCTGGGGGTGGAAGAAACACCAGATCACCGATATCCCCGCCGGGAAACTCGGTGTTCGAACACGCCTCTATGGCAACGATCTGCCCAAGGGTCGCATCATTGCCCGGGACGGCGAAAAGGGAATCCTTGCCGATACCTACGGCCCCGGCAAATACCGCGTCAATCCCTACGCCTATCAGGTGGATATCTATGACGCCATCTCGATCCGCCCCGGCCATGTCGGCGTTGTCACCTCCCTCGTGGGCGACGATGTCCTCAACGGACTCGCTTCCTCCAACGCCCCGAACGGGTTCCTCGTCTCCAGCGGTATGAAAGGCGTCCTCCCCGAAGTCCTCGACCCCGGCACCTATTACCTCAACCCCTACCTGCTCGACGTCACCGAGGTGAACCTCCAGAGCCAGCGTTTCGAAATGAGCAACGAGGATGCCATTAACTTCCTGACCATGGACGGCTTCACCGTCATCGTCGAAGGCACCATCGAGTTCGCCCTCGACCGCGACCAGGCCGCCCTGCTCACCCATCGCGTGGGCGACATGAACGACATCCTGCAAAAGGTCATCCTCCCGCGTGCCCGCGGTTTCAGCCGTATCGAGGGCAGCAAACACCCCGCCACCACGTTCATCGTCGGCGAAACCCGCCAGCAATTCCAACGCGACCTGGAATCCCACCTGCGCAACACCTGCGGCCCCTGGGGCGTCGCCGTCAAGTCCGTGCTCATCCGCAACATCACCCCGCCCGACCAGATCGCCAGCATCATCCGCGACCGCGAGGTGGCCGTACAGGAAACCAAGAAATACGATCAGGAAATCGGCCAGGCCAAATCGAAAGCCGAACTGGGCCGCCAGGAAATGCTGGCCCAACAGCAAAAGGAAAAGGTCGAGGCCGACACCGCCAAACTGCGCGCCGTCATCAAGGCCAAACAGGATCAGTCCGTCCGCCTCGTCGTCGCCAACAAGGATCTCGAAGTGGCGAAATTGGAAACCCAGGCCGCCGTCGCCCAGGCCCAGGCCGTCATGCTGAAGGCAGATGCCGATGCCGCCGTCGTCAAAATGCAGAATACCGCCGAAGCCTCGGTCTTCGCCAACCAGGTTCAGGCCTTCAGCAATGGCATGAACTTTGCGCGCTACACCTTCCTGAAACGGGTCGCGCCACGGATTGATTCCATACTGAGTTCAGATCAGGAGGGTGGCCTCGGCGCCATCTTCCTCCCCTATCTGCCCGAGAAGAAAGAGGTGAAACCATGAAAATGCTCCGCACCACCATCACAGCCCTCGTGTTGTTGTTCGCCCTCTGCTGGTTCATCTGGACCTGGGGCTTCTGCCGCTTCTATGTCGCCCCCGGCCAGATGGCCATCATCACCGCCAAGGGCGGGGACCCCCTGCCCCCCGGTCAGATCCTCGCCAAGGAAGGCCAGATGGGTATCCGCGAGGAGGTCCTCGGCGAAGGCCGTCACTTCTTCGATCCCATCATGTTCGACCGCGAAATCCGCCCCGTCATCACCATCCCGCCCGGCAAAATCGGCGTCGTGACATCCAAGATCGGCGCCGAACTGCCCCAGGGCGAATTCCTCGCCGACCCGGGCCAGAAGGGTATCTGGCGCAAGGTCCTCGGCCCCGGCAAGTACCGCATCAACCCCTATGGCTATGACGTCAAGATCGAGAACGCCGTGGTTGTCAAAATCGGTTACGCAGGCGTCCTAACCTCCCTCGCCGGCCGCCAAGCCCCCGAGGGCGCCTTCGCCGGCCCGAACGAAAAAGGCATCCGCGCCGATATCCTCCAACCCGGCCTCTACTACGCCAACCCGAAGGAAATCCAGGTCAACATCCTCGAAATCGGCGTCAATCAGGTCTCCCTGCTCGGACGCGAAGGCGGCGCCGTCATCACCAAGGGCCAACTGGAAAGCCAGAACGTCGCCATGGGCGCCCTCCAGGACCGCATGCTTCAGGAACAGGAGCAAAAACGACGTGACTACTACCGCCAGGCGGAAGCCGAAGGCTGGCAGAATATCCAGATCGTGAACGAATCCTCATCGCTCTCCGGCCGTCGCAAGGCCGCCCAACTCGCCGCTCAGAACGCCACCCCGAACGCCCCCGCCAAACCGGGTAGCCAACCGCGCCAGTCCTCTGCCGCCCACGTCCGGAATGAGTTCGTCACCTTCCCATCCCGCGACGGCTTCCAGATCAGCCTCGACATGACCCTCGAGTTCGAACTCGAACCCAACAAAATCGCCTGGCTCTACCGCCGTTATGGCGACCTGCCCGCCGTCGTGGATAAGATCATCCTGCCGCAAATCCTCTCCATCACCCGTAACAAGGGTTCCGAATACCGGGCCAAAGACTTCATCGTCGGCGAAGGCCGCGAGAAGTTCCAGAAGGATATGACCGAGGCCCTCTCCCTGACCATGACCGAGAGGAATATCCTGACCCACAACGCCCTGATTCGCCATGTCGAAGTCCCCATGCAAATCCTCGACCCCATCCAGAAGGCCAGCCTTGCCATCGAACAGGATCTGACCAACAAGGAACGGCAGAACACCGCGAAGAAACTGGCCGACCTGAATACGGAACTATCCCTGGTCGAACAGCGCAGCGCCGAGGTCGCCCAGCAAACCACGAAACTCCGCGCCGAAATCGCCGCCGACCAGGACAAGGAAGTCGCCCAGATCCAGGCCGAGACCGTCAAACAAGTGGCCGACATCGACCGGGATACCGCTGGCGTTCGCGCCACCAAAACCAGGACCCTCGGACAGGCCAATGCCGACTCCCTGAAACTGGTCGAAGGCGAACGTGCCCGCGGCGCCCAGATGAAGACGCAGGCCTTCGGGGACCCCGTCGCCTTCAGCCTCTGGGAGCTGGCCAGCAACCTGAAGCCGGATCTCAAAATCAACATCCTGCACGCCGGGCCGGGAACCCTCTGGACCGATATGCAAAAAACCACACTCGGGGAATTAGGCGGCGCATCCCTGCTACAGAAGGGGGCCAAATAGGGTTCAGGGTTCAGGAATTGATTATGTCGAAACGATATTCAAATAACCGGATCTCGTTTCCCTGGGCGGATGATCCGGCATCCGTCGTTTCATTCTCTACCCTATCTCCCATCCTGCCCCCACCTGAACCCTGAACCCTCTCCATTCACCCCCCCATGACCGGCCTCGCCTATCATCCTGCGTTTCTAAATCACCGGACCGGCTCGCAGCACCCGGAACAACGCCAACGCCTGGTCGCCATCATGGACCGCCTCCGCGCCTCGGGACTGCTCGACCACCTGACCCCTCTGAGCATCACCCCAGCCCCCCTGGCCGCCATCACCGCCGTGCATGAGCCCGCCTACGTCGCCAACCTGGAACACCAGTGCACCACCAGCCGCCTGTTCCGGACCGACGACGAAACCATCGCCTCGCGCGGGACCTACTCCGCCGCCTGCCTGGCGGCCGGCGCCGGGATCGCCGCCGCCGATGCCGTCATGCACGGCACCGTCCGCAACGCCTTCTGCGCCGTCCGCCCCCCCGGTCATCATGCCCTGCGCGACCGCGCCATGGGGTTCTGCTTCTTCAACAACATCGCCATCACCGCCCGGCACCTGCTGACCACCCACAACCTTTCCCGCATCGCCATCGTGGATTGGGATGTCCACCACGGTAACGGCACCCAGGATGCCTTCTACTCCGAATCGTCCGTGTTCTATTTCAGCGTCCACCAGTTCCCGCTTTACCCCGGTTCAGGCCGCGCCAGCGAAACCGGCGCCGGCCCCGGCCAAGGCTACACCCTGAACGTCCCGATCCCATCCAGCTCCACCGACACCGACCTGGAACGCATCTTCAAGGAAGACCTGCGCCCGGCCATGGACCGGTTCAAGCCGGAATTTATCCTGATCTCCGCCGGTTTCGACGGACACCGTGACGATCCACTGGCTGGCACCCTCCTCACCGAAACCGGCTATGCCACCCTCACACGCCTGGTCATGAACATGGCCAACCACCATTGCCAAGGCCGCCTCGTTTCTTTCCTCGAAGGCGGCTATAACCTGCATGCCCTCTCCAACAGCGTCGAATCCCATGTGAATGCCCTGCTGGGCGGCAATTGAAATCACGTTTTCCCGTAGCCGCATTCCTTCGAATACCGACGCTCCTGCTCATCCCTGTAGCGGCATTCGTCAGAATGCCGTCACATCGGAATCCCAACGGATTCCGCTACAGGCAAACGATCATTCCTCCCCCGTAGCGGCATTCCTTAGAATGCCGACAATGCACTGGCCACTCTCCCTGCGGCACCCCGCATCCCACCCCATTCATTTCTTGCTTGTCCCGACCGAATCCACCGCCATAATGGCGCCTTTTCCGATAACCAACTTGGAGGAATGACCATGGACCAGATCAAAGTGTTTCTGAGCGAAGACGAGATGCCCCGCCAGTGGTATAACATCGCCGCAGACTTCCCCCACCCCATGCCTCCCCCCGTCACACCCGACGGCAAACCCGTCACGCCCGACATGCTCGCCCCCGTCTTCCCCATGAACCTGATCGAACAGGAAGTCAGCACCCAGCGCTGGATCGACATCCCCGAGGAAGTCCTCCAGATCCTCTGGCAGTGGCGCCCCAGCCCTCTCTGCCGCGCACGCCGCCTTGAACAACTGCTGAAAACGCCCGCCAAAATCTACTACAAGAACGAGGGCGTCTCCGCCCCGGGCAGCCACAAACCCAATACCGCCGTCCCGCAGGCCTACTACAACAAGCAATTCGGCATCAAGCGGCTGACCACCGAAACCGGCGCCGGCCAGTGGGGCAGTTCCCTCGCCATGGCCTGCCAGATGTTCGGCCTGGAATGCAAGGTCTACATGGTGAAAATCAGTTTCACCCAGAAACCACTGCGCAAAATCATGATGCAGACCTGGGGCGCCGAATGCATCGCCAGCCCCAGCAATACCACCAATGCGGGCCGCGCCATCCTGGCCCAGGACCCCGATTGCCCCGGCAGCCTGGCCATCGCCATCAGCGAGGCCATCGAGGATTGCGTCACCTCCAAGAATACCCGCTACGCCCTCGGCAGCGTCCTGAACCATGTCTTACTGCACCAGACCATCATCGGACTCGAAGCCAAGAAGCAGTTCGCCAAGATCAACCTCTACCCCGATGTCATCATCGGCTGCGCCGGCGGCGGCTCGAACTTCGCGGGCATGAGTTTCCCGTTCCTCGCCGATAAGATCGCCGGCACAAGGAACCCGCGCGTCATCGCCGTCGAACCCGCCGCCTGCCCCAAGATGACCAAGGGTCAGTTCTCGTATGACTCCGGGGATGTCGCCATGATGACCCCGTTGCTGCCCATGCACAGCCTCGGCCATACCTTCGTCCCGGCGCCCATCCACGCCGGCGGCCTGCGCTACCACGGCATGGCGCCGCTCGTCAGCCATGCGCTCCGGGAAAACCTGGTGGAGGCCGTCGCCATTCCCCAGTTGGAGTGCTACCGCGCCGCCATGCTGTTCGCCAAGGCGGAAGGCTTCATCCCCGCCCCCGAAACCTCACACGCCATTGCCATGGCCATCCGCGAGGCGAACCGCGCCAAAGAGGAAGGCAAGGAACGGGTCATCGCCCTGAACTGGTCCGGCCACGGCATCATGGACCTGAGCGGCTACCTGGCGTTTCTCGAGGGCAAGTTGACGGATTACGTTTTGCCCGACGATGAAATTGCCAAGGCCCAGGCCTGCCTGAAAGGTTTACCCAAACCCCCGCCGTTGCAGTAGAACGGAATAAGGGTTCAGGGTTCAGGGTTCAGGGTTCAGGGTTCAGGGTTCAGCACAGGAACCAAGGGTTCCCGTCTTGCATTGGTGTGATTTCCGCAATGCACTCCGCAGGTTTTGCGTGGCATTTTGTCATTCCTGAACCCCGACCCCTGAACCCTGAACCATCTCCCCACCCCTACGACTCAATCCCCCGGCGCCCCTGCACACCCGCTTCGTAGTAGTGCTTCTCGCACCGCATCTCGGTCACCAGGTCGGCACGGTCGCGCACCCGCGCCCCGGCCCCGCGTCCGGTCAGCACCAGTTCCACCGCCTCCGGCTTGTCCGCCATCAGGGCCAGCAACTCCTCCTCCGGAAACAACCCCGCCCCCACCGCCGTGCAGGCCTCATCGGCAATCACCACATCGTAGCGCCCGCTCCGCATCGCCTCACGCAATGCCGCCAGACCGCGCTGAGCCATGGCCACGGCCTCCTCCGCAGGCTTGCCACGCACAAACCGGCCAGACCCATACTGCTCCACCGTAACGTCCTTGAACCGTTCGCGCAGGACCTTGATTTCGCTGTAGTCGCGCCCCTTGATAAACTGCCCAAAGTACACCCGGAGACCGGCTCCCACCGCACGCACCACCAGCCCCAACGCCCCCGTGGTCTTGCACTTGCCATCCCCCGTGTAAACCTGGATATACCCCTTCTTCATCTCGGACTCCCCACTCTCCCATCCTTCATGTTCTTTGTGGCTCCCCCCTCCGCTTCCCTTTCCTGAACCCCGACCCCTGAACCCTCTCTCACCACTCACAAATTCACATCAAACATCTGCTTGATGTCCCGCTCCATATCCGCCTTGGTTGGCAGCCAGCCCGCCGCCGCAATATCCATGTACTTGTCGGTCAGCACATTCGCGATGATCCCGCGCGAATGGGTCCACTTGTAGATCATCTGGTCCAACACCCGGCAGTCGGAATGCTGCGGCACAAACGAAAGCCCCAGCGTCTCCAGCCGCATCCTGGTAATCTCATCAATCAGGCTCGGATTGTTCAGGAACCACCAGCAGCCGAAGGGCGTCACGTTCTTGAACTTGCGGCTGGCAATGCACAACTCATGCATGTTCTCCCGGGCCAGCATCGTGACCAGGAAACGCACGTCGCCAAAGTCGCGCGCCAACAACTCAACCGTACTGATGTCCGACACCCCCACCCCGTCGCCCGCCAGCCTCAGCGCCGGATTGATCAACTTCTTGACCCCGATCATCAGCGCCAGCGGAATCCCGCGCTCCCGCGCCACCGGAACCGCCGCCTTGGTCAGGAGCGTGGTCACCGGCGAATGCACCTCGGGATACCGGAACGTCGGCGGCAGACTGATGGCCATGTAGCGGGCATCGAACTTGTCGCACCCGTCATTCAAATACCGCCGCATCTCGGCGATCGTCTTCCCCGTCAGGCCGTCATCACAGGCATACCCCATCTCACGCAGCTTGCCCACGCCCTGCGGCCAACTCATCATCGCGCTGTCCAGCCGGAGCACACCCCGGAACCGCGAATCACGCACAAACTTCCGCTTCCACCCCGCCACTTCCAGCGGATCCATCGGGTCATTGGTCATGTACAGGTGCTTGATGTTCGCCAACTCCAGCACCTGGTCCACATAGTCCCGCACATCCCACTTGGCATAGAACTTCCGGATGGCGGCCAGATCCCTGACTTTGGTCTTCAATCCGAGACGGTGCAGTACCGTCAACACCCCGCGACAGGCTTCCGACACCGGCGAGCGCAGAACAAACAGCTCCTGCCAGATCAGGTCCGCCTGCTTCACTTTGGGAAGATTCCAGAACGTATCGTAGTCCATCTCCGGCCGTGCCCGGAACAACTCCGCCACCAGGTAGTGATAGGTCAGCAACTCGTCAATCCCCCACAACAGGACGTTGCCCAATCCGGGATCGTAGAGGTGCGTATGAATATCCACCAACGGTGTCTTCTCCATCACAGCACTGACCGTGCGCGCCATCTGCACTCGCGTAGGTATCTTCATTGTTCTCTCCATGGTTCGCGCCATTCGCGATTTCCGCAGTTTCACTTCCCGATTCCCGCTTCACCCGCTGACTTCCGAATGCTGGACTCCTGTTGCGTCCCCATCGCCCACGGCGGCGCCTCCGGCAACAACATGTTGAACCGGACCACCAGATCATTCTCATAACTTCCGCCATACGTTCCCTTCAGGAATCGCTGGTAGGCTTCCCGGTAAAACAACTCCCACGAAGCATCCTCCTGCCCCGAATGGATCGGGAAGAAATGCGCACCCACGGCCCGTGCCGCCTTGAGATCGCCCGGGGCATCCCCGATCATCATCACCCGGTCCGCCGCATACCGGCCCCGGGTGGCCATGCGGAGATGCTCCGCCTTTGTGCCCAACTCCTGTCCGGCGATGACCACCACATCATCGAGCATGTCGTTCTCTTCCCACTCCCGGACCAGCGCCTCGGTTGGCGTCTGCGAGACGCAGACGGCGTCCGAATGTTTCGCGATTTCGTCGAAACTCTCCCGCACCCAACGGAACGGCTTGAGGTTCTTCACCGTCCTGGCCACCTCGACATTCACCGCCAGGCTCCATTTCAACACCAGGGCCAGTTCGGGATCGTGCGTCTCGGCCACCCGCTGTTCCAACGCCGGGTTGCCCAAGGGCAGGCCCGACTCGCAGAACGCCCGCAACGCGTCCGTCGCCGGCAACCTGACCCCCGACGCCTTGACGCCCGGATACTCCGGCAGCATGTCGAACACCCGCAACAGGCAGGGGAACCGGTTCTGACCGCGGTACGCCGAGTGCAGGTTCACAAACTCCGCCACCTCCCGCAGCGCCCGTTCAATACGTTCCAACCCCCACAGGGAGATGATCAACGGGTGAAAGCATTGCTTCTGCTTGATCCCCATGGTCGGAAAAACGCACCCGTCGGAATCCACACCGACAAACGAGTCATGCCGGGGCTTCAGGTTCAGCAGGCTTTCCTTCGTATAGACAGGGGCAACGCGCATCCTACCATTTCCTTCCTCTCACCCCCCTGTTATAGCCACGCCGCCGCCAGTGTCAATAGAGCTCGCAGGGTCCAAGCTCGCGCGGCCGGATGGATCATCCCAAGAGGACCCCTCTCAGCCACCCAACTCCGCCAGAACAATCTGGTTGACCAGTTTGCCGTCGGACCGCCCCTTGACTTGGGGCATCAGCGCCTGCATGACTTTGCCAAGATCCTTCTTTCCGGCAGCCCCGGTCTCGGCAACAACCTTCCGGACGATCGCTTCAATGGCCGCTTGATCGAGTTGCTGCGGCTGGTACTTGCGGAACCATTCGATCTCGCGTTGTTCCTTGTCCGCCAGATCGGCACGGGCCGCCGCCTTGAACTGATCCACCGAATCCGCCCGCTGCTTGATCGCCTTCGCCACAATCACCGCCACGGCATCGTCCGTCGGATCCTTGCCGGCATTGGTGGTGGCATCCTTGATCTGGGAATGCAACATGCGGAGCGCTGACAACAGGTCCGGGTTTTGCGACTTCATGGCGGTCTTGATATCCGCCAACAACGTGTCGAGTAATAATGATCCCATGGCTTTTCCTCCTGTTAAACGTTGAACAACAATTCGACCACCCCTCAGAAATCCATGTACGTGCCTTTCGGCCCCGTGAGCGCATCATCCCATTTCTTCGGCTTCTCTGCACCAATGAACGCGATCTTCTTTGAGGACATCAACGAGGGCTTGCCGTCTCGATCACGCACCGCCAGCGACGTGGTGTCGAATTCCTGCTGCCGGATGGCCGCCGTCTCCGGCACGTCATACTGGACATAGAGCGTGGAAACATCCTTGTCGGAGAAGAACAGGATGTGGGCCCCCTTGGGAATGCAGCGGTACTCGCGGTTGGTCACCACCGCCGCCGTGAATTTCCGGATCCGGGTGAACCCTTCCTCGTTGTAAACCACCGTCATCACACGTTCGCGATCCAGCACCGCCGCCTGAATGAGGGTGGTGTCGACAAAGAGTTTCTCCGGCGGCGGTACCGCCTTGTAGCGCCCGTCTTTCCATACCAGCAGCAACTTGTCCAGCGACGAACACTCCAGCAGCGGGGCCCCCGCCACCTTGTGCCCCAGGTACCCCTTGGCCTTGTCGAGGTTGATCTGCAACTCACGCGCCGTGAGGTCTCGCACTTCCACCGCCCGGAAGGCCATGATCTCCGTCCGCCGCGCATACGCCTCCCCGTGTTTCTTGAGCAGGTTGCGACAGTACCGGATGGCATACCCCGTCAAATGCGTCAGATTCTCCCCCGTCTCCGTCAACTCGACGCGCAGGCGCTCCATCTCCTCCGTATTGCGGCCCAGATCAAACAGTGAAATCCGGCGGATGGGAATCCCCAACAACATGTCGATGTCACCGCGGGTGATGTCGCGCTGGAGTTGCGACCGGAACGGCTCCACTCCACCACGCACCACGGCCTCGATCTCCTCGGGCGTCCGGCATTGCTCAATGGGCGTGTAGAGCCGCTGCTCCACAAACAACTGGACCAGCGTTTTCCGGTGCAGTTCCTCGGTCAACTGCCGCAGTTGCAGCTTCAACTTCTTCCTGAGCAGGTCCAGCAGCCGTGCGGTGTGGTGCCGCAACACCTCCTCCACACCCAGTTCAACCGGCTTGCCCGCGTGGATCGCCATGATCCGGCTGGCCACCTGTACCTCGCATTGCGTAAAGGCAAACAACGCCTCGATGGCCCGCCCGGCGTCCTGGCCCTCCTGGAGTTGAATCTCAATCTCCACGGCGCCCGCCGTGTAATCGTTGATGCTCCGCAGGCCAAGTTTGCCCTTGCGTCCGGCATCCTCGATCGAGGCAATCAGGGAATCGGTCGTCGCCCCCGCGGGAATCTCGCGAATGACCAGCGTACCGGCGTCACGCTGCTCCACCCGCGCCCGCAAACGCACCGACCCCCGCCCCCGGTCATAGCCCGCCACATCCATAAGTCCGCCCTGGATAAAGTCGGGGTAGACCTCAAAGGGCTTGTTCTGCAGGATCGCAATCTGCGCCTCAATGAGTTCGCGGAAATTGTGCGGCAGGATGCGCGTGGAGATCCCCACCGCAATCCCCTCCGCCCCCAGCATCAACAGCAGCGGCAACCGCGAGGGTAGCGTCACCGGCTCCTGCTTGCGCCCGTCATAGGTCGGCACAAACTCGGTCAGATCATCATGGAAGATCTCCTCGCGAGCCAACTCCGTGAGTCGGCACTCAATGTAACGCGGCGCGGCCGCCGGGTCGCCGGTCAACGCATTGCCGAAATTCCCCTGCCCCTCGATCAGGTAACGCTTGTTGGCCAGCGCCACCAGGGCGTCACCAATGGAGGCGTCGCCATGCGGATGGAATTGCATGCAGTAGCCGACAATGTTGGCCACCTTGATGAACTTGCCGTCGTCGTTTTCGTGCAGTGAATACAGGATGCGGCGCTGCACCGGCTTGAGCCCGTCATCAAGATCCGGAATCGCCCGGTCGCGGATGACGTAGGAGGCATATTGGATGAAGTTGCTGTCGACCAGACGCTTGAGGGGCCCCTCCGGCAGGGCCGCAATGTCACGGACCCGCGCCACCCCCCGGCTCCCGGGCGCCGCCTCCGCGACCGGCCCGGCCAGTTCGTCACCCGCAAAAAGTTCCGGCTGGTCGCTCACGGCAGCGCCTCCACCGTCAGGTTGTTCATAATGTACTGCCGCCGCTCCGGCGTATTCCGCCCCATGTAGAACGAAAGCAGGCCCGGGATGCTGTGCCGGTGTTCCACGCGAACCGGGGTCAACCGGATGTCAGCCCCGATGAAGTGCTTGAACTCACCCGGCGAAATCTCGCCCAGCCCCTTGAACCGGGTCACCTCGGCCGCCCGCCCGATGTCCTTCATCGCCACATCACGCTCCTGCTCGGAGTAACAGTAGATCGTGCGGCTCTTGTTCCGGACCCTGAACAACGGCGTCTCCAGGATGTGGATGTGCCCGTCATGCACCACGGGCTCGAAGAAACGCAGGAAAAAAGTCAACAGCAGGTTGCGGATGTGCAGTCCATCCACATCGGCATCCGTCGCCAGTACAACCCGGTTATACCTCAGCCGCTCCACCGATTCCTCGACATCCAGGCTGCGCATGAGGTTGTAGAGTTCCTCGTTCTTGTACATGATGTCGCGATTGAGTTCGCACACGTTCAACGGCTTGCCCCGCAACGTGAAGATCGCCTGCGTCACCACATCGCGGCAACTGACAATCGAGCCGGACGCCGATTGCCCCTCGGTGATGAACAGCGTCGACTCCTTGCCTTCGCCGGTCGCGCGATCATAGTGGACCTTGCAGTCCTTGAGTTGCGGCACCCGGATCGAGGTGGCGCGGGACCGCTCACGGGCAATCTTCTTGATCGACTGCAACTCCTTGCGCAACTTGACCGTTTCCTCGATCTTCCTGATCGCAATCTCCGCCGCCTTGGGATGCCGGTGCAATAAATCCGCCACCACCTCGCGCACCTGCTGGACCAGGTCACTGCGCAGTTCGGTGTTGCCGAGTTTGTTCTTGGTCTGCGACTCGAATACCGGCTCCTTGATCCGAACCGCCACAGCCCCGGCCATCCCCTCGCGCACATCATCACCCTCGAACTTGCCCTTGGACACCTCGTTGAACCCCTTGACCAGCCCCTCCCGGAAGGCACTGAGGTGCGTGCCGCCATCGCTGGTATACTGGCCATTCACGAACGACAGGAAGGTCTCCTCGAACCGGTTGGTGTGGGTAAAGGCGATCTCCAACACCTTGGATCGGTGATGCAGTATCGGGTACAACGCCTCATCGCCCACTTCATCCCGGATAAGATCCATCAGCCCGTTCTGGGAACAATAGGCCTTGCCATCATACTCGATGGTCAGCCCGGCATTGAGAAAGGTATAGAGCCGCAGGCGGCGGATCAGGTGATCCTGTACGTAGTTCACTGTTCCGAAAATGTCCGGATCCGGCTCGAACTCCACCAGGGTTCCGTCCGGTTCGTCGACCTTGCCCTTGTTCTCGCGCAGCAACTTGCCGCGCTTGAATTCCGCCTCGGCAAACTCGCCCGCCCGGACACTGCGGACCCGGAACACCTTGGACAAGGCATTGACCGCCTTCGTGCCGACCCCGTTAAGCCCAACACTGAACTGGAAAACCTCGTCGTTGTACTTCGCGCCGGTATTGATACGCGAGACACATTCCACGACCTTGCCCAGCGGGATACCCCGTCCGAAGTCACGCACCACCACCCGCGGCCCGTCAAACACCACCGTCACCTTGGCGCCATAGCCCATGATGAACTCATCCACGGCATTATCGACGACCTCCTTGACCAGAACATAAATGCCGTCGTCATAGTCGGAACCGTCACCCACGCGACCGATGTACATACCGGTGCGTTTCCGGATATGTTCCAGGGAAGAGAGCGTCTTGATCTTGCTCTCGTCATAGTTATGGGTTTTGGCCGCGCTCATGGTGCAAATGGGCGGCCATTGTACCGATTTTCAACAGGATGAAAGCAAAATTCTGGAACCCCTGTTCAAGGTAGATACCGGGCTATGGACCTGTCGAACCCTATCGACAATCCATACGCCTGCTGCTACTTTCCGCCCCTGTCCATGAACTCCGCACCACCCAACTTGGATCCTGAAGCCTCCCGCCTGTCACCCCCTCCGCGGTGGCAGGACTACCTGCCCATGACCTTGGCCACCCTGTTCTGGGCCATGCCCACCCTCTTCATCCGCTACATCCGCCGCGAAACCGCTGACCAGTTCCCGCCGGAAGCCTTGAATGTCTACCGCTATGCCTCAGGCGCCATCTTCGCCCTGGCCCTCGTGGCCTTCTGGAAACCGCATGATTTCGCGGCCGTCCTGCGGAAACTCTGGGTTCCCGCCCTGCTGGCCTTCTTCCTGGCCGTCTTCCAGGCCGTCTGGGTACCCGGCGTCTGCCTGGTCAGCGCCCCTTACAGCACCCTCATGGGCCGATCGTCGATCCTCTTCAACCTGCTATTTGTGTTCATCCTGATCAAGGACGAGCGGCCCCTGATTCGATCCCGACGTTTCCTGGTCGCCAGCGCCTTCTGCCTTGCGGCCGTTGCAGGCATCGCCCTCGCCGATCCCGCCTTCAGCCTGCATGGGCCTGCAGGGAACCATGATTACATCCGCGGCACATTGTTGCTGCTGGTGGCCGCCCTGCTCTGGTCATTCTACACCATCGCCATCCGCCGCCTCGCCCCCCGCCTGCCCGCCGCAGCCACGTTTTCCGTCACGGCCGTCCTCTGCACCCTTTTCCTGATCCCCTTGTCCTTGAGAAATGGATCACTGGGGTTCATCGCGTCACCGGCTTGCACCGGCAAGGTCATCCTGGCACTGGTGTTATCGGGAATCCTCTGCATCGCCTCAACCCAGATGCTCTTCTACACCAGTCTCAAGCGCATCGGCGTGGTCCGCACATCCCTGATCTCACTGCTGACCCCGTTCCTGACGGGCGTGATGTCGGTAATCACCCTGGGCGAAGTGCTGACACCCCTGCAGTGGATATTGGGCGCCACCCTGCTGGGTGGCCTCGCCTTCATCATCGTGTCTCATCCTCGTCCGCCACGTCTGGCGCCGTGATTTCCAGGATACGCCCCGCCTCCCCCGCCGGCATCTCGTGCACCATCCGCAACTTGCGCTCCATCATCCGCGTCCGCACTGCCGTCTTATCCAGCGTCTTGGCGGCCATGTTCAGGTGGTCCTGGACCTTTTCCAGCACTTCACCGAACTTGCCGAACTCGGTCTTCACCGCCGCCAGCACCTCCCACACCTCGCTTGACCGTTTCTCGATCGCCAGGGTATGGAACCCCACCCGCAGACTGTTGAGGATCGCCGCCAGCGTGGTCGGCCCCGTGGGCAGCACATGGTACTTCTGCTGCAAGGTGTCTGCCAGTCCCGGATGCCTCAACACCTCCGCATAAAGCCCTTCCGTGGGCAGGAACATGATCGCAAAGTCCGTCGTGCGCGGCGGATTGATGTATTTGTCGCGGATATCCTTCGCGCACTTCTCAATGCTGCCGGCCAACGCATTCGTGGCGCGCTTGACCCCCTCCGCATCGCCCGCCGCCGCCGACTCAACCAACCGCTCGTAATCCTCTTTCGGAAACTTGGCGTCAATCGGCAGCCACACCGCCTCATCCCCCGGCCCGCCTCGACCCGGCAACTTGACCGCATACTCCACCTGCTCCGCCCCCTCCTTGGGATGGAACCGGGCCTCATACTGCTCCGGAGTCAGGATCTGCTCCAGTATCGCACCCAACTGATACTCACCCCAGGTCCCGCGCTCCTTGACGTTCGTCAGCACCCGCTTGAGGTCCCCCACCCCGTCCGCCAGTGACTTCATCTCGCCCAACCCCCGCTGCACGGCCTCCAGCCGCTCACTCACCAGCTTGAAGGATTCTCCCAACCGCTTCTCCAGCGTGCTGTGCAGTTTCTCGTCCACCGTCTGGCGCATCTGCTCGAGCTTGCTCTCGTTCCCCTGCTGCAACTCCTTGAGTTGCGCCTCCAACCGGTTCCGCATGCTCTCCAGTTCCTTGCGGTTCGATTCCTCCAGCCGCGCCGTGACCCCCACCAGTTCGCCCAGCCGCGCACTCTGCTGTTCGCCCAGCTTGGACAACGCATTCACCGCGGTCTCCGCCGACTCCTTCTGCGCACGGGCCACTTCCTCGCGCAGGTTCCGCGCCTCTCGCGACGCCTCCTCGCGCCCTGTCCGCAATTCATCGCGCAACACCTGCTCCAGGGCCGCCCCACCGCCCGCCGGACGCCGCCAGACCAGGAACACCAACACCCCCAGACCGCCCAGCACGACCAGCGTGATGATATCAATCATGTCCATGCTGCCCCCTTTCTGTCCGCCTATACAACAACATCCGCAACCGCCTCATCCGTACCCCGTTCCGCCGGGAAGGAAACCGTCTCGTTGCCCGCCTTCTTGAGCATAAACCATTTCATGGGGCGCCCGGTCGCCGCAATACACATGCCGCGCACCACATAAACCATCAGGATCACCCCGGCCGTGTAGGAGGTCACAATCAACCGCAAAACCGAGCGCCACCCGAACCGGGATACCACCGCCCCCGATAGCGAGGCAATCAGCAATCCGCTACTGAACAGGATATAACCCAGCGACTTCCCAATCCGGAGATTCCCGGGTTCCCCCAGGGGCGCGCGTCCCGGCAGCAGGGCCACAATCCCGGTAATAAGCCCCACAACCAGCATCGCCAGCAGTATTGCCGTCATAAGATATCCGCTCCCGAAAAGCAGCATGGCCATCTTGCGCCGACCCGTCGCCAGACCGCTCGTCAGCAATTCGGCCCCATGGTCGACAAAGCAGCGCGTCACGCCATACGCCCACCGCATCTGCTGCCGGAAGAGGTCGGGAAAGTTGTGCGGCACCTCGCTCGCGCACTCCAGATCCTCCACAAACCCGATCCGCTGGTTTCGCGTGTAGACACGGAAGGTGTAATCAATGTCCTCGGTCAGCGACCCTTCCCGCCACCGGCCCCCCTCCTCCAGCAGGTCACGCCGCACCAGTTCCGCCGACCCGCAGAAAACCGACGTATCACAGAACCGCCACAGGAACGGAAGAATCAGGGTGTGAATCACATAGACAATACTGGCCCCCATGATCGAGGCACTGCTCTGCAACGGGTCCAGCACACGCCACCGCGCCTGTACCCCCGCCAACGCCGGATCCGCCATCACCGGCGCCACGATCCGTTTGAGGAAATCCGCTTCCGGCAGGAAATCGGAATCAAAAACCAGCAGGTAGTCACCCCGCGACTGCTTGAGCATATGGTTGAGGTTGCCCGGCTTGTACCCGGCATTGTTCCCGCGCCGGATAACCCGTACCCGCGGATTCTCCGCGGCAAACCGGTCCAGTTGTTTGGAGACTTCCGGCCTGTTGCTGTCGTCGCCAATCAGGATCTCATACCGGTCGGCAGGATACTCGAATGCCAGACACCGGGTCGCACACTGGATGGCCGCCAATTCATTATAAGTGGGAATCTGGATCGTAACGTTCGGGTACGGGGCCCCCGCCGGCGGCACCACCGGCTCCCGCCGCCGCCGCACCAGCACCAGCGCCATCACCAGCAGATAGACTCCCGTCAACACCGCGGCCAATCCCAGCAGACTGTGCAACACTATGTTCAATAAACTGGTCATGGATGATCCCGATAACTCCACCAATCCGGAATAGGCCGTTGAAGGTATCAAGAGTTGCCATGAATACACAAATCAGAAAACGTTTCTTCTGGCTTCAGACCGCAAAATCGCCTAGGCTTCGACCGATTTCGGCCTTCCGGGCACGCTTCCCGAAGGGCCCTCTTATCATCACGATCAAAGGAGCAAGCGCTTATGATTTCACGTTACACACGGCCGGAAATGGGCAACATCTGGTCCGACGAAAACAAGTTCCGCATCTGGCTGCAAATCGAAATCCTCGCCTGCGAGGCCATGAACAAACTGGGGGTCGTCCCCGCCGCTGACCTCAGGCGGATCAAGACCCGCGCCGACTTCAACGTCAAGCGGATCAACCAGATCGAGGCCAAGGTCAACCACGACGTCATCGCCTTCCTCACCAACGTCGCCGAACACGTCGGCCCCTCCTCCCGCTTTATCCACCGCGGACTGACCAGTTCGGATGTGCTCGATACCGCCCTCGCCGTCCAAATGCTCCAGGCCATCGACATCCTGATCGCGGACGTCAAGACCGTCCGCAAGGCCGCCGCCACCAAGGCCCGCAAATACAAATTCACCCCCATGATGGGCCGCAGCCATGGCATCCATGCCGAACCCATCACCTTCGGCCTCAAGATGGCCCTGATGTTCGACGAGTTCGGCCGCGCCCTGACCCGACTGCAAACCGCCCGGGAAACCATCCGCGTCGGCCAACTCTCCGGCGCCGTCGGCACCCACGCCCACATCTCCCCCTTCGTGGAACAATACGTCTGCCGCAAACTCGGCCTCAAACCCGCCGCCATCTCAACCCAGGTCCTCCAGCGCGATCGCCATGCCGAATACGTCGCCGCCCTCGCCCTCGTCGGGGCCTCGGTCGATCGCTGGGCCACGGAATTCCGCCACCTCCAACGGACCGAAGTCCACGAAATGGAGGAATACTTCGGCAAGGAGCAAAAAGGCTCCTCCGCCATGCCGCACAAGAAGAACCCGATCACTGGCGAGAAATTGAGCGGCCTGGCCCGCCTCCTGCGCGGCAACCTCGTCGCCGCCATGGAGAACGTCGCCCTCTGGCACGAACGCGATATCTCCCACTCCTCCGTCGAACGTGTCATCCTCCCGGATAGCACCATCGCCCTGGACCACATGCTCGTGAACCTCGAGAAACTGGTCGCAAAAATGGTCGTCTATCCCGACCGCATGATCGAAAACCTGAACCTGACCCACGGCCTGATCCATTCCCAACAGGTCCTCCTGATGCTTACCCAGAAGAAATTCTCCCGCGAGGAAGCCTACCGCCTCATCCAGAAACACGCCATGCAGGCCTGGAATACCCGGCAGGACCTCCGAACCCTCCTCGAGGCCGATCCCGTCATCATGCAGCGCGTATCCGCCGCCGACCTGGACAAGGTCTTCGACCTGAGCATCCATTTCAAAGACGTCAACCGCACCTTCAAAGCCGTGGGCCTGTAAGAAAGGAATTAGGGTTCAGGGTTCAGAGTTCAGGAAAGTCAATGCAAGAAGCCGTTTTCACCCCCCATCCTGAACCCCGAACCCTGAACCCTGACACCAAGATTTGTGTACACTAAAGAAAGGTTCCCCATGAAGAAGACCCGCAAACCTAAGTCCGCCTACGCCGCCGCTGGCGTCGATATCGACCAGAAAATGGCCGGCATCGCCTCCATCAAGAAAATGGTGAAGTCCACCAAGACCGCCGGCGTCCTGAACGACATCGGCCAGTTCGGCGGCTTCTTCGCCTCGCCCGGCAAGGATAAGGTCCTCGTGGCCAGCACCGACGGCGTCGGCACCAAATTGAAAATCGCCACCATGGCCCGGCGTCACGACACCATCGGGCAGGATATCGTCAACCATTGCATCAACGATATCCTCGTCCAGGGCGCCACTCCGCTGTTCTTCATGGACTATGTGGGCATCTCCAAGTTCGACGGCACCATCTTCACCCAGATCGTCCAAGGCTTGTGCAAGGCCTGCCGTGAGGGCGGCTGCGCCCTGCTGGGCGGCGA
>JBIJCW010000078.1:0-9335 GCA_044344495.1 Kiritimatiellia bacterium
CCCGATTTGATTATCCTGGACATCAGTATGCCGGGCATGGGCGGGTTGGGGTTTCTCAAGCGGATTTCGGACGCGGGAGGCAAGCCTCGTTTTCCCGTGCTGGTGTTGACGGCCCGGGCGATGTTGGCGGACTTCTTCAAGGAGGTTGAGGTGGATGGATTCATCGCCAAACCTTGTGATGAGGCTGAGTTGATCAGTATCATCCGGATCATCCTGGACAAGCGGAAGAGTGCGATGATGTTAAGCCAGCGGATCAAGCCGCAGATCCTGCTTGGGGAAGACGAGAGGGTTATCGCGGAGGATCTTGTCAGGCACTTTGGCAAGGCGGGGTATGACATCGAGGTGGCTGGCAGCGGGCCTGAATTGCTGGAGAAAGCGGCGAGAAGGAGACCGAGCCTTGTTCTGACGAAGGAAGTTCTACCGCGGCTTAATGGGAGTGCGGTGGCCTCCCTGCTGGATGTGATGCCCAGCATGAGTGCCGTGCCGGTGGTACTCTATGACTGGACGCGCAGTGCCGCAGAAATGGAGCGAATGCAAAGCGCGAAGATCAGGTGCATTCGGCAATATCTGCACACCAATGACGCGGAGCAACTGGTCGCTACGGTGAATACCGTTTTGGCGAGATGATCCTGTGGCATTCTTCAAGGCGCCAGGCATCGGATGGCAGTGCGTAAACGCCTGGCAAAGAGGCAATAACTACAAAACAACAGCAATATTACCCATTATTTTCTCATATTTGACAATATGACATATTCGTGATTGTAGTATTTTATTGTTTTTTAACATTTATTGCTGGGACTCATGAGTATTTGGTGCTGATGTCACCTGTCTTGGATTGCTTCATGCTTATATTCTCAATTGTGATCAAACACAGGGGGAAGCATGAAGTCACTTTTCAAAGCGTTGGTAATCAGTCAGGTTCTGATGGGGTGGGTGGGGGTGCAGGCGGGGGTTTATGACACGGTGTCCAAGCCGGCAGGCATTACGAGGATGGTGGCCGTGCCGGGGAATTCATTGCATGCGGTTTCGTTGCAGCCGTTTTCCGGATCGCTGGATGCCTTGTTGGCGGGTCAGTTGAATGGCGGGTTGTCGGCGGCGCAGGCGGACAAGATCCTGAAATGGGATCCTGTGACTCAGGCCTATGTGGGCGCCTTCAAGGCGGACGGGACGGGGGATCCGGCGAAGGATGACCAGTGGTTTTCGGACGTCGGCACTTGGCAAAAGAGCACACTGACCATAGCGCCGGGCGAAGGCTTCTGGATTATCAATCGCAGCAACGTGGCCCAGACTGTTTATGTAGGTGGTGAGGTGATTGGGGATGCCACGCGATCGGTGGTGTTGGCGCCCGGATTGAATCTGTTCAGTTATCCGTTCAGTTCCCGGATTGCGTTGAACAGTACCCAGATGGCGAAGAATGGCGCCTATGCCGACCGTAAGAGCAGTTTATCCGATACTGTCAATGATCCCGACCCAGGCGGAACGCAATGGTTGAAGCGAAGTGGGAAATCCAGCAGCAGTTATGTGTGGTGTGAACAGAGCGGGGCGACCTCGTCGAAAGTGCTGACGCTGGCGGAGGGGTATTGGTATCAGCGGCGCCTCAGGACCTCGTTGACGTGGAAGGAAGCGCGACCTTACGCCTATCCGTTTGGTGTGTTTGCGGGGGCCCCGCAGATTGTCAACGTCCAGGGCGGGCCGGATGGAGCGGTGTTGACGATTGGCACGGCGGCATTCCCGAATGGAAGCGTTGACATCTATTACCAGGATGTATTGGCGGATGGGGCGGTGGATCCGGTGAAGGGGTGGTCCACGGCGGTGCTGGGATTGCCGGTGCAGAACGCCGCGGTGGTAACGTGGACGGATGCCGGATCCGTCACGCGGCCGGCGGTGGCGCAGGTTTATACGCGGCTGTATCTGGCGGCGCGTGGTGATGTGGATACCGATGGCGACGGGCTGGCGGATGCGCGCGAGACGCTGGTGACCGGGACGAATCCCACGCTGGCGGATACGGACGGGGACGGCTACACGGACGGCTGGGAGGTGGAGAACGGCATGAATCCCCTGATCAAGGACGTGGCGCCGTCCAGCAAGATCAAGGGGATGCGGGTAAGCCTTGGCTACTGCTATGGCGGTCCGTACAGCGGGATGAATGCCGATGCCATTGCCGATCTGATTGTCAGGACCTCGGCGAGTTGGGGTTGCAATACACTGTATGTCAAGGCGTTCACGGGGCCGTATGGAACCTACTGGGCGAATCCGACCACGCCGTACCTGGCCCAGGAAGGCGGGTTGGGATCACAGGATGTGTTGCGCAAACTGGTCAACCGGGCGCATGTGTCCGGGGTGAAGGTGTATGCGTGGGTGGAACTCAACCGGGCGAAGACGGCGTGGACCTCCAATCCGGGTTGGCGCGAGAAGGCGGCGGACGGGACGGACTTCAGTCCGGGTGAGTATTTGATCTCGGTGTACAATCCCGAGGTGGTGGCGTGGACGAAGTCGGTGGTCGGCGAGATCCTGGATCTCGGGGTGGATGGGATCGACATGGCGGAGAGTGACCTGGGGGTGTGGGGAACGGGGGCGACGTATGATCAGGCGGCGAATGACCGGTACCGGGCGGCGTATCCGGCGGGTACGCTGGGAGATGCCAACTGGGTGGCATTCCGCAAGCGTGTGGTGACGGACTGGCATGGCGAGATCGGAAAGTTGACGCATGCGCGCGGCAAGCAATTCCATGTGACGTATATGTGGAATGGGTATGCCGACGGGACGTTGTGGCCGGAGTCCTATCTGGCGGACCGGGTGGGGTTCAGTTTTAACGGGCTGTTGGAGTTGCCGGTGGAGGCACGGCCGGATTGCCTGATTGGTGAATTGATGTGGCAGTCGCAGGAAGCGCGGTATGCGGCGGGGACGTTTACGGCGGAGTGGACAAAGAGTGCAACGGCTCAGTTTGTGAACTTTGTCGCCGGCCGTGCGCGGGCGGTGGCGCATGTGGAGGCTTCGACGGCGGTGGGGACCGTTACGGTGGTTCCGGGCCCGGCGGATATTGAAACCAGTCTGGCGTTGGGGTTGCAGGGAAGTGACGGAGCGGATATCTACGACCATGACCTTGTGTACCGGTCGCTTTACACGGTGAACGGGGTGACGGCTGCCTGGGGCGCAACGGCGGTATCGAACGTCTTTAATGCTGTCAGTATGCCATGACAGGGATCGCCCCCGTCCGGTGCGGGTCTCCCTGCATCAAGGGCGGATGGCATCGATCCTGGAAAGTTCTTCCGGCGCCAGTTTGGGGGCGGTGACGGCGTTGGTTGCCAGGGGCGTGGCAGAAGGGGGCCAGGCATTGGTTTCGAAACGGCTGATGCCGGTGTCGGGCAAGGTGGCGAGGGTGGCGGACACGGTTTGGGTTTCGCCGGGGAGTTGCAGAGCGGGGCGGACATCGGCGAGGGGTTGTACGACGAATCGGCGTTGGGCCCAGCGGGGATGTGGCAGGTCGAGGATGCCATCGGCCCGGATGAGGGTGCCGGCGTAAAGCACGTCGATATCGAGGGTGCGCGGGGCGTTGCGGTCGGAGGAGCGGACGCGGCCCAGTGCGGTTTCGATGGTGTGCAGGTTGTCGGACAGGTCGCGCAGGTCACAGGAGTCCGGGGCGTTGATGATGATGACGGTGTTGAGGTAGCGGAGGGAATCGTATTCAGGCCGGACATCGACCGGGTCGGTTTCGTAGAGCGGGGCGGCGGCCACGAGGCGGATGCCGGGCAGGCGGCTGATCCGGGTGACCGCGTCGCGCAGGGTGGCGAGGCGGTCGCCCAGATTGGATCCGAGGCTGAGGCCGATTTCCATGGGGCTCAGGCCTTGCGGAGGCCGAGGACATCCTGCATGTCGTAGAGGCCCGGGGCGCGGCCGGCGGTCCATCCGGCGGCGTGCAGGGCGCCGTTGGCGAAGGCGTCGCGGCTTGAGGCGCGGTGGCTGATTTCCACGCGTTCGCCGTCGGAGGCGAAGAGGACGGTATGGTCGCCGATGATGTCGGCGGCGCGGAGGGCGTGGATGCCGATCTGGCCCCGGGGGCGTTCACCACCGAGTCCTTCGCGGCCGAAGACGGCGACATCGCGGAAGATTTGGCCGCGACCGGCGGCGACGCTTTCGCCGAGGCGCAGGGCGGTACCGCTCGGAGCATCCTTCTTGAAGCGGTGGTGGGCCTCGGTGATTTCGACATCGTAAGCGAGGCCGAGTGACTTGGCCGCTTTTTCGACGAGGGCGAAGAGGAGGTTGACGCCGAGACTCATATTCGGTGCCCAGACGATGGGGATGACCTTGGCGGCCTCATCCACGGCGGCGCGTTCGTCGGGATTGAGTCCGGTGGTGCCGATAACGACGGCCTTCCTGAAGGCGACGGCCTGCTTCAGGGTGATGGGGACATTCTCGTGGAAACTGAAATCAATGAGGACATCGGCGGCCTGTGCGGCGGCGGACAGGTCGTGGGTGATTTTGACGCCCGTATCGCCGCAGCAGGCGGCGATGCCAGCGTCCTTGCCGCAAAAGGGGCTGGCGGCCTGTTCAACGGCGGCGACGAGTTTGATATTGTTCATCAGGTGGGAGCATCGCACCAAGGCCTGGCCCATGCGGCCGGCGGCTCCGATAATGGCCACGTTTATCATTTCTATGATCTCCTGTTTGTTGCGGCTTAGTATTGTTCAAGGCGGGCGGTTTGTCCATTCCTCAGTCTTGATACAGGGTCGGCGGCGTGACATAATGGTTGGCTATGACCGGTGATATCGGGATTCGGGTGCTGGTACCGGCCAAGGAGGCTTTGTCAACGTTATGAACCGGTGGAAACTCAGGGTGGGCATGATCGGCGTCGCGGTACTCGTGGCGGCGGGGAGTGTGGTGTGGTGGCAGGGAGGCACGGCGCAGGCGTCCGTCAAGGGACCGTTGGAGCCGGATCCCCAGTCGGCGGTGGTGGCACGGCAACTGGCGCGGGCGATTCCGCGGCTGCATTTGACGCGGCATGAGTTGGATGAAACCACCGCCGTGGAGGCGGTGGAAGGGTTCATCGCCGTATTGGATTATGACCGGACGTTTTTCCTGGCTTCGGATGTGGAGGAGTTCCGCAAGGAGGCGCCGTCCCAGTCCGAGCGGTTGGAGAAGGGGGATGTTTCCTTTGCCTTCCGCATGTTTGAGCGGTTCCGGGAGCGGGTGCGGGACCGGGTGGCCTATGCCAACACGCTGTTGGATCAGGGGTTTGATCTGACGGTCAAGGAGACCTACCTGTGGAAGCGCAAGGATGCGCCCTGGGCGGCCACGCCGGAAGCGTGGAACGATTTGTGGCGGAAGAAGGTCAAGAACGAGTACCTGGCCCGTGTGGTGGTGCGGCGGATTGCGGAGGAGGACAGCACGAACAAGGTGGCGAAGGCGCAGAAGGCCCAAGGGGAGCCGCAGGGGCAGGCGGGTGTGACCAATCTCGATCCGACGGCCATGGTGACGACCCATGAAGCCGTGACGAATGAAGTTGTGACCCATGTTGCCGTGGCGAATGAAGCGGTGACCAACGGGGTGTTTGCCCCCCCTGAGCGTGCGTCGGCGGCCGATGCGTTGCTGGCCCCCGCCGAGTTTGTCCGTAAGCGGTATCGGCAGTACCTGATCATGCTGGAGGATAGCGATGCCGATTTTGTGCTGCAGCGTTACTTTTCAGCGTTTGTTCAGGTGTACGATCCGCACTCGGAGTACATGACGCCCAGCACGAGCGAGGACTTTGATATTGGCATGAAACTCTCGCTGGTGGGGATTGGCGCGTTGCTGTCCAGCGAGGAGGGGGCGGCCGAGATCGAGCAGATCATTCCCGGGGGGCCGGCGGCGCGGGATGGCCGGCTCAAGCCGGGCGACCGGGTCATTGCGGTGGCTCAGGGTGACAAGGAGCCGGTGGATATTCTGCACTGGCCGCTGTACAAGGCGGTGCGCATCATCCGGGGCGAAAAGGGGACAAAGGTGGTGCTGACGGTCATTCCCGCCGGGGATGTGTCGGGGGCGCGTACGGTCAAGATTGACCTGGTTCGCGACGAGGTCAAGCTGGAGGGACAGGCGGCCAAGAGCGAGGTACAGGAGTTGCCGGCGGGGGGGGTGACCAACAAGATTGGCGTGATCCGGTTGCCGGCGTTTTATGCGGACATGAAGCAGCGCGCCAACGGGCACGACGAGTACAAGAGTTCGAGCCACGATATTGCGGCGTTGTTGCGGGATATGAATACGAACGGGACGCAGGGTTTGATCCTGGACCTGCGCGGGAATGGTGGCGGGGCCCTGGCGGAAGCCGTGGAGATGACCGGGTTGTTTCTGACCGCCGGGCCGGTGGTGCAGGTGCGCGAACCGCGCGGCATCCAGGTGTTGAGCGATCCGGATCCGGGGGTGTTGCACACGGGGCCCCTGGTCGTGCTGGTCAACCGGCACAGTGCCTCGGCCTCGGAGATTCTGGCGGCGGCCTTGCAGGATTACGGCCGGGCCATTGTGGTGGGTGACTCCAAGACCCACGGCAAAGGCACGGTGCAGTCCTGGCAGAACCTGGACGACCGCAACCCTAAACTGGGATCGTTGAAGATCACCACGCACAGTTTTTACCGGGTGGCCGGCGGATCCACGCAACTCAAGGGGGTGGTTCCCGACATTGTGGTCCGGTCGCCGCTGGACGTGATGGAGGTGGGAGAGGAATTCCTGCCGCACGCGATGAAGTGGAGTGTGGTCAACATGGCGCGTTACCGGCCGGTGGCGGATCTGGGTTCCAGTGTGGCGGCGTTGCGGGCCAAGTCCGTGGCCCGCCGCAAGGATGACACGCGGTTCATTGCGCAGAACGAGATGATCGAACGCCTGAAGGCGTTTCAGGACAAGAAGGAGATTTCGCTCAATCTTGAAGACCGGCTGGCCCTGGTACGCGAGGAAAAGTCCATCACCAAGATGGAGGATGAGGCCATGGATGACGAGGAGGCGGTTGCCGGGAGCCACCCGAAGGAGAAAAGCCATGACCTGGTGCTGCAGGAAGGCGAGCGGATCCTGGTCGATTTAATCGAACAGACGAAGAAGGAGAAGACGAATGAAGATAGCGTTCTGGAAAATGCATGGGGCAGCCAATGATTTCATCCTGGTGGACGACCGCCGGTTGACGTTTCCGTCTTCGGACAAGGGGTGGCTGGCATCTGTGGCGGCGCGGCGGACGGGGGTGGGGTGCGAGGGAATCATCCTGATCCAACCTGCCGCGACAGCCGACTTCCGGATGCGGTTCTTCAATCCGGACGGCAGTGAAGTGGACATGTGCGGGAACGGGGCGCGTTGCGTGGCGCGGCTGGCGCATGACATCGGTGTGGCTCCGGCACGGATGCGGTTCGAGACCGAGGCGGGCATGATTGCGGCCGAGATGGTGGGGGAACGCGTGCGGCTGGTCATGACGGCGCCGAAGGACTGGAAACTCGACGCCACGCTGGCGCTGGCGGATGGGGCGCGGCCCTACGGTTTCGTCAACAGCGGGGTTCCGCATGTGGTGATGGAGGTGGACGATCTGGACAAGGTTGATGTGGCGCGTGTGGGCGCGGCCGTCCGGTATCATCAGGATTTCGCCCCCAAGGGGACGAATGCCAACTTCATCAAGGTGACGGGCCCCGATTCGCTGAGGATCCGGACCTATGAACGCGGTGTGGAAGCCGAGACCCTGGCCTGCGGGACGGGGATGGTTGCGGCCGGACTGGTGGCGGGACGGATGGGTCGGGTCAAGCCGCCGGTCAAGATCACCTGTGCGAGCGGTGATGTGATCGAGGTCAACTACAAGTTGGCGGGCGAGACGGCAGTGGATGTGACGATGTTGGGGCCGGCGGCGTACGTGTTCACCGGCGAACTGGAGTACTGAGCGGGACATGATCATTGCCACGTTCAATGTCAATTCCATCCGGTCCCGGCTGGAGGTGGTGCTGGAGTGGCTGAAGGCCCGGCGGCCGGATGTGATGTGCCTGCAGGAGACCAAGGTGGTGGACGACCTGTTTCCGGCGGGGCCGTTGAGGGAGGCGGGGTACCATGTGGTCTACCGCGGCGAGAAGGCCTACAATGGCGTGGCGCTATTGTCGCTCACGGCGCCCACGGAGGTGCGGTTCGGGTTGGATGATGGTGGTCCGGCGGATGAGGCGCGGCTGGTGGCGGCCAAGGTGGGGCCGATCCATGTGGTCAACACCTATGTTCCCCAGGGGCGAGACATCGAGCACGAGATGTACCGGTACAAGTTGCAGTGGTTTGACCGGTTGCGGCGATTTCTTGACAGGCATTATTCGGCGCGCGGGAACGTGGTATGGACGGGGGATCTGAATGTGGCGCCCGAGGCAATGGATATTCACAATGCCGAACGGCAGGCGAATCATGTGTGTTACCATGTGGAGGCCAGGGCGGCGTTTGGCCGGGCGGTGGAGTGGGGGTTTGTGGATGTGTTTCGCAAGCATCATCCCGAGCCGGGGCAGTACACGTTCTTTGACTACCGTCAGCGGGATGCGCTGGGGAAGAACCAGGGGTGGCGGATTGACCACATGATGGCCACGCGGAGTCTGGCGGGAAAGTCGATGGGGGCGGGGATTGATCTGGAGCCCCGGCGGAAGCCAGTGCCCTCTGATCACACGGTGCTGTGGGCGGAGTTTGAGGTGTAGGGGGGCAGGGGTAGGGTTCAGGGTTCAGGAGGCAGGGTTCAGGGGGAAGAAAACGGAATTCGGAATCCAGAATGCAGAAGCCAGGAGAAACATGAAGACCCTGTTCCGTTGCTTGAGTTTTGGGATAGCGCTGGTGGTGTTGGTGGCGGGGTGCGTGAGTACGCCGGAGCAGCGGATTGCCAGGAACCAGGATTTGTTTGCTTCGTTCTCGCCGGAGGCCCAGGAGCAGGTTCGTGCCGGGAAGGTGGCGATCGGGTTTACGCCAGAGATGGTGCGGATGGCGCTGGGGGCCCCGGACCGGATTCATGCCCGCACCACGGCGGCGGGGGAATCGGAAGTGTGGACCTATATTGGCATCATCTACGATTCATCGATGCAACCGGTTGATGGTTCCTATGTCTATCGCGACCGGTACGGTCATCTGCGGCGGGCGTATGACACCAGTTGGGTTACCGTGAACCGGTCGCGCGAATATCCGGTGATACGGCTGGAATTCGAAGGCGGCAAGGTGAAGGTTGTCGAGAGGGCGAAATAAGGGCGTGGCGGGAAGGCGGAATTCAGAAGTCAGAATTCAGGAGCCAGGGATAAGAAACGTCCTTCGTCAGAACTACCTTCGGGTGATGTTCAGCACCACGGTGCGGTTCTTTTTCTGAATATCGGGGGTGGTGCCGGGAT
>JBIJCW010000007.1:0-29817 GCA_044344495.1 Kiritimatiellia bacterium
GCGGCATTACGATGACGTCGTTATCCGGGGTGCTGGCGGGTGTGATGGTTTTCCTGGACGACGGGAGGGCGGAGGCATCCACGCCGGACTTACCCCAGCGGCCATAGTGACGTCGCTCGGCATTGGTGTCGGTCAGAGTCAGGCCGTTCTTTTCGGCCAGCCACTTCCACTGGCGCGGGGTGAACTCCAGAACCTTTCCGAGTTCGTTCATGATGGTGGCGGTGTCCAGGACGGCGATTCGGTGGGTACGTTTACCCCAGAACGGGTCGGCGGACATCAGGGGCGGGAGGGTGCTGGCGGGACCGAGGATGAAAACATCCGCGGTGGTGCCGCTCATGAATGCGCCGTTGGCGTATTCGTCGGCCGTGATCCGGATCCATTCGTGTCCATTCCAGACGTGGATCAAGAGATCCTTGGTGAGGGCGCTTGTATCGAAGGAGACGAGGCCGACGTTCTGGACGGAGGCGACCTGGAAAGCCAACTGGACCATACGGGCGCGGGCAGGCACGACGAGGATGGCTGGCGGGGTGGCGGATCCGGCAAAAGTTTGCAGGGCGCCTGTGGCAAGGAAGAGTATCACAACGAGTTTCAAAGTTTTGGTAATGTTCATTCTACGGACCTCCGAATCTGACGACACTCTAACGTGGTGTTTGCATGCTGACAAGAAGGATTAGCGGCGCTTGCCGAGCACCTTGCGGAACTCCTCGGTCAGTTTGGGGACAATGGTGAACAAGTCGCCAACGATCCCGTAGGTTGCAACCTTGAAAATGGGGGCGTCGGGGTCCTTGTTGATAGCGACGATGATGTCGGAGGACTGCATGCCGGCCAGATGTTGAATCTGGCCGCTGATGCCCACGGCGATGTAGATTTTTGGGCAGACTGTTTTGCCGGTCTGGCCTACCTGATGGGAGTAGGGGATCCAGTTGGAGTCCACTGCGGCGCGGGAGGCTCCGACACCGGCGCCGAGGACTTCGGCCAGCTCGCGCAGCATGGTGAAATTCTCCGGGGTCTGCATGCCGCGGCCGCCCGAGACGATGATATTGGCCTCGGCGATATTCATGGTGGTTTCGTGTTCCGCCTCGAAACGGATCCGGCGGGCCTTGCTTTGGAGCAGGGCATCGGCAATCACCTCGGCGATGACGGTGCCGGCACGGGAGGGGTCGACCGTGGCTTCCTTCATCACCTTGTGGCGGACGGTTGCCATTTGCGGGCGGTTGTTCGGGGTGATGATGGTGGCCATGATGTTGCCGCCGAAGGCGGGCCGCGTCTGCAGCAGGTTTCCGGTGGCGGGGTCGATGGCCAGGGCCGTGCAATCGGCCGTGAGGCCGGCCTTGACCTTGACGGCCACGCGGGAGACGAGGCTCCGGCCGATGGTGGAGGCGCCGCAGAGGATGACATTCGGCTTGTGGCGGTTCACCAGATCGATAAGGACGGCGGCATAGGATTCATCCTGGTAATAGGCCAATTCGGGGCGGTCGACGATATAGACCTTGTCGGCGCCGCGTGAGGTGAGTTCGGCGGTCTTGCCGGAGATATTGCTTCCGAGGAATACGGCGCACAACTGCATCTTCAGGGCGTCGGCGAGTTTGCGGCCTTCGCCCAGCAACTCGTAGGAGATGGATTGGATTTCGCCGTCGTGTTGTTCGATGAACACCCAGACGTCCTTGAACGAGGTCAGGTCCGCGGAAGGGGCGGCCTTCTCCTTCATCCAGATGGAGTCGAACTTGCAGGCCTCAAGGCAGGCGCCGCAGAGGGTGCACTTTGTGAGGTCAATGACAGGGAGTGTCTTGCGTTCCGCCTGGGTTATGGCGCCGAAGGGGCAAACCTTGACGCAGAGACCGCAACGGACGCACTTCTCATCGATAATTTTGATCGGGTCACTCATGATACAGGCTCCTTAGTTCGCGGCGCTCAAAACCGCATCCTTCAATTTGGCGACGAGACCGGGAATGATTTCATCGGGCTCGCCGGTTAGCATTTGTCCGCCGGACCGCGGAGGCGGGGTGAATATCTTGACCACCTTGGTGGGCGAGCCATCCAGGCCGATGCCTTTCGGGTCGCAGTTCAGGTCGGCGGCCTTCCAGGTGGGGATGACGGCCTTCTTGGCGCTCATTTTGCCCTTCAAGGAGGGAAGGCGGGGTTCGTTGATTTCCTTGACGACGGTGAGGACGCAGGGGAGAGGTGCCTCAATGACCTCGTAGCCATCCTCGAGGAGGCGTTCGGCGACGATTTTCTTGTCGTCAATCGCCTCGATCTTGCGGACGTAGGTAATCTGGGGGAGATCGAGATGGACGGCGATGCCGGGTCCGACCTGGGCGGTGTCGCCGTCGGAGGCCTGTTTTCCGCAGAGGATCACGCTGGCGTCGCCGATTTTGCGGATGGCCATGGCGATGGTGTAACTGGTGGCCCAGGTGTCGCTACCGGCGAAGGCGCGGTCGGAGAGGAGGATGCCTTCGTCGGCGCCCATGGCGATGGCTTCGCGGATGGCGTTTTCCGCCTGGGGCGGGCCCATGGAGACGATGGTAACGGTACCGCCGGTCTTGGCCTTCAGGCGCAGGGCCTCTTCGATGGCGTACATATCGAACGGGTTGATGATGGAGGTGACGCCCTCGCGCATGAGGGTGTTGGTTTCCGGATTGATTTTTACGTCCGTTGTTTCCGGAACCTGCTTAACGCAGACGACATATCGCATAGTAATCTCCTGCTTTTGAAAAAAAAGTCGCGGGCATTATAGGTGGAAAAAAGGGGGATGCAAGTCACTTGTTGCCGAAAGTGATGCGCGGATCGACCAGGACATAGCAGAAGTCGGAGAAGATGCCGCCGAGCAGTCCGAGGATGGATGTGAGGGAGAGGATGCCCAGGAAGACGGGGTAGTCGCGGCCGACGATGGCGTCGAGGCTCAGGCGTCCCATTCCCGGGATTTCGAACACCTGTTCAATCAGGACGGATCCGGCGAACATGACGGTGAGGATGCCGCCGAGGCCGGTGGCGATGGGGATGAGGGCATTGCGCAGGGCGTGGCGCCACACGGCGCGGCGCATGGAGCCGCCGCGGGCCAGGACCGTGCGGACGTAGTCCTTGCCGATCTGTTCCAGCAGGGCGTTTTTCATCAGCAGGGTCAGGACGGCGAAGTTGCCGATGACATAGCAGAGGACGGGCAGGACCATGTGCCAGGCGGTATCGGCGAGGCGTTGCCAGAGCGGGAAGGTGTCCGCCTGTTCCGAGTTCATGCCGGAAAGGGGGAAGACATCCCAGAATCCATCCACGGTGCCGCAGAGGAGCATTTTGAGGACCATGCCGAACGCGAAGGCGGGGATGGCGTAGCCGGTGAAGACGAGCAGGCTTGAGGCCAGGTCGAACCGGGATCCGTTGCGCAGCGCCTTGGCGATTCCGAGTGGAATGCAGACCCCATAACTGAGGATGAGGCCGGCGATCCCGAAGACCAGGGAGACCGGGAAGCGCTCGCTGATCAATTGCCAGGCGGTTTTGTTGGGGTATTTGTAGGACTCCATGCGCATGCCGAGGCGGTCATGGGCCAGCCATTTCCAATAACGTTCATGGATGGGCCTGTCGAATCCGAAATGCCGTTCGATGGCCCTGCGCTGGTCGGGGGAGATGGAGGCGGCGGCGCCGGAGGTGAGTTTGGACTCGCCGGTGCCGATGCCTTTCATGCGGGTGATCATCTGTTCGACGGGGCCGCCGGGCACCATCTGGATCAAGGTGAAACAGAGAAGGGTGATGCCGAGGAAGGTCGGCACCACCAGCAGCAGGCGGCGGATGAAGTAACTCAGGCGGTCCATGGGGTAACCGGGGCATTGAAACGGTTGGAGCGGCAAAGATCAAGAGGAAGATCGGGGGCGTGGATGAGATGTATACAGGGGCTGGGTATGGGGGTACACTGTTTGCGTTAACCAAAGGTGTCCACATGAATGAACTCGAAAAAATCCTGAACGAATCCGAAACGCCGAAACCGACGGAACCCAAGGCGCCCAAGCCGGTTGAGAAGCCCACCCCGGCTGCCAACAAGGCCAACGGTCTTGCCGCCCAGGAAAAGGCCATTGCCGCCGCCAGTGTTGGGGGTGTCGTCTTCCGATCGCCCGTCGCTTTTCTTGCCACCAGTCTGGAAAATAAGAAGATCAAGATATAGGGCGGGTCCGGCGGAGCGGGTCCGGGCATGGGGCAATCTTTTTCTTGGCGTGGTGAAGCGGGGTGAAGTATTCTGTGCCGCGTGAAAACCAAACCACCTTCTTACATTGTTCGAAATGCCGGCTTTACCGATCTGGAAGCCATTTACAACCTGATCAAGGCGTATCCCAAGGAATTGCTGGCCCGCCCGTTGACGGACATAGCCCAGAACATCGACCGGTTCATGGTGTGCGAGAAGGGCGGCAAGGTGGTGGGGACTGTTTCCTGGTCTATTCTGCCGGAGATCGGGCATGCCCGGCATCCTTCGGTGGAAATCAAGTCGGTCTCCGTGGTGCGGCGGCTACAGGGCAAGGGAGTGGGGCGCTCGTTGATTGAAGAGGCCATCAAGCGGATCAAAGTGTTGAACCCGTCGCAGATCATTGTCCTGACCTTTACGCCGGCCTTTTTCGAGAAGATGGGGTTTCATGAGGTGCCGAAGGCCAGCCTGATGCACAAGTTGTATATGGGGTGCATCAACTGCGCCAAGTACGATTCGCCGTTTACCTGTCCTGAAGTGGCCATGGCCATGGATCTGTGATCCCGATGAAGCCATTTGTCCATTTGCACTGTCATTCCGAGTACAGCATGCTGGATGGGGCCTGTCGGGTCGCGGACATGGTGTCGGCGGCATCCGAGCAGGCCATGCCGGCGGTGGCACTCACGGACCACGGGGTAATGTACGGGGTGATTCCCTTTTACCAGGCGGCGAAGGACAAGGGGGTCAAGGCGATCATCGGGTGCGAGGTCTACATGGCGGAGGGTAGCCGGTTTGACCGCAAAACGGAAACATCGGCCCGATCCCATGCGAACCATCTGGTGCTGCTGGCGACCAACGAAATGGGGTATCGCAACCTGGTCCGGTTGGTCAGCATGGCGCATCTGGAAGGATTTTATTACAAACCCCGCATTGACAAGGAGATCCTGGCCAGGCACGCGGAAGGGCTGATCGGGATGACCGCCTGCCTGAAGGGCGAGGTTCCTTGCCGGTTGGTGGATGACGACGAAAAAGGGGCATTGGAGATTGCCGGGAAGTATTCCGATATTTTCGGGAAGGACCGGTTTTTCCTTGAGATCCAGGATCACATGATCCCGGAGCAGCGCAAGGCCAACCGGGCGATGGTGGGGTTGGCGAAGAAGACGGGGTTGGGACTGGTGGCGACCAATGACGTGCATTACCTCAAGCGGGAGCATGCCAAGGCGCATGAGGTGCTGCTGTGTCTCCAGACCCAGACGGTTCTGAGCGATCCGAAGCGGATGCGGTATGCGTCTGACGAGTTCTATTTCAAGACGGGCGATGAGATGGCCCAGTTGTTCCGTGAGGTGCCGGAATCCATCAGCAACACAGTCCGGATCGCCGAGCGGTGCAACGTGGAGCTTGTGTTTGATGTGCTGCATTTTCCGATCTTTGAGGTTCCCAAGCCGCACACGCAGAAGGATTATCTGCTCAAACTTTGCGTGGAGGGGTTACGGCATCTGTACGGGGTGGAGAACCCCGACCACCCCAGGAGTGACCGCGAGAAGGAGTTGGTGGACCGGTACCGGTATGAGTTGAGCATCATTGATAAGACCGGATTCATCAACTACTTCCTGGTGGTCTGGGATTTCATTCGTTTTGCCAGGACGAATAACATTCCGGTGGGGCCGGGGCGCGGATCGGGCGCGGGCAGTCTGGTGGCGTATCTGCTGGGCATCACGGGAATTGATCCGTTGCGGTACGGGTTGATCTTTGAGCGCTTCCTGAACCCGGAGCGCGTCTCGCCGCCTGATTTCGATATTGATTTCTGCCAGGCCCGGCGTGGTGAGGTGATTGATTACGTGAAGGAAAAGTACGGGCGGGAGAATTGCGCCCAGATCATCACCTTCGGGTCGTTGGGGGCGAAGACGGTGATCCGGGATGTGGGGCGGGTGTTGGAACTTCCCTTTTCCGAGTGTGATCGGCTGGCCAAACTGGTTCCGGAGGATCCCAAGATCACGCTGAAGAAGGCGATGGAGATCAATCCGGATTTCAAGAAGGCGTACGAGACCAACGAGAACTGCAAGCGCATCCTGGACTACGGGTTTGTCCTGGAGGGTTTATTCCGCAATGCGGGGACCCATGCCGCCGGCGTGGTGATTGGTGAGAAGCCGTTGATTGAGATTGTGCCGCTGGCGCGGGATAAAGACGGGCAGACGATCACGCAGTACTCGATGGAGCCGATCGGCAAGATCGGCCTGCTGAAGATGGACTTCCTGGGGCTCAAGACCCTGACGGTCATTCAGGAGACCCTGGAACTGGTCAAGCAGACCCGCAGTGAGACGGTTGACATTGACAAGATTCCGGTGGATGACAAGCTGACGTACGAGTTGTTGCAGCGGGGCGATGCGGTGGGGGTCTTCCAGTTTGAAAGCGGGGGGATGCGCGACCTGTTGAGCAAACTGGGGCCGACGATGATCGAGGAACTCATTGCCATGAACGCCCTGTACCGGCCCGGGGCGATGCAGTTCATTGACAGTTACATCAATCGCAAGCATGGACGGGAACCCATCGAATATGCCCATCCGTTAATGGAGCCTGTTCTGAAGGAGACCTACGGTTACATGGTCTACCAGGAGCAGGTGCAACGGGTGGCCAACGTGCTGGCAGGATTCTCGCTGGGCATGGCCGATCTGCTGCGGCGGGCCATAGGCAAGAAGAAGCCCGAGGAAATGGCCAAGATGCGGGCCAAGTTTATCGAGGGCTGTGCGGCGACCCATCAGATTCCCGCCAAGAAGGCGGGGGATATTTTTGCCGACATCGAAAAGTTCGCCGGCTACGGATTCAACAAGTCGCACAGCGCGGCTTACAGTGTGGTGGCCTTCCAGACGGCGTACTTGAAGGCCCATTATCCCGAGGAGTTCATGGCGGCCCTGCTCTCGAGTGAAATGGGGAACTTGGACAAGATTCCGGTATTCATTAACGAATGCCGGGCGATGGGGCTGGCGATCCTGCCGCCGCATGTCAATGAAAGTGAAGTGCGGTTCAAGCCGGTCAAAGGCGGGATTCGTTACGGGCTGGCGGGGATCAAGAATGTCGGGGAGGGAGCGGCGCGGGAAGTGGTTGCGGTCAGGGCGCGCGGCGCGTATCGGGGGATGATGGATTTCTGCTCGCGGGTTCAGGGGCAGGTGGTCAACAAGAAGACCCTGGAAAGCCTGGTCCGGTGCGGGGCCTTTGATATTGGGGATGTGCACCGCGCCCGGCGGTTCAACGGGGTGGATTTCTCCATGAACCGTGCGGCGGCCGCGTTGCGGGACAAGGCGTCGGGGCAGGGGAGCCTGTTTGATATGATGGGCGGGGGGGCGCCGCAGACCTTGTCCGACGACCAGATCCCCGAGGTGGAGCCATGGCATGAAAGCGAGTTGCTGATCGGTGAGCGGGAGTTGCTGGGGGTCTATATGAGCGGGCATCCCCTCAGTCAGTACGAAGGGGTGCTGAAGCGGTATCAACTGACCAATGTGGAGGGATTGCCGGGGTTGGAGGACGGGAGCCAGACCCGCCTGGGCGGGTTGATCGCGGGGCTTACGCAACGCTTCACCAAGAAGAAGGATCCGATGGCGGTCTTCCGGCTGGAGGACCTTGACGGCAGTGTGGAGGTGGTGGTTTATCCTGAGGCTTATCGTGACAACCGGGAGGTATTGGCGCCCGATCGTGCCGTGATGGTCTGCGGCGAGGTTAAGAAAGAGGATTCAGCCGTCAAGATTCTCGCCAATGAGATTTATCCGCTTGAAGAGGTGCCCCGGTTGTTTGTCGACCATATGGGAATTCATGTGACCTCCAGCCAGGCGGAGCAGGGCATTCTGGAGAAGATTCGCGACAGGCTGGCGCTGCATCCCGGACGGACCCCGGTCAAGATCTGCCTGCAATTTCCGGGCGGAGAAAAGGTCTTCCTTGATACGGATGGCTCGTATAAGGTGACCTGCGATGAAACCCTGATCCAGGAGGTGGAGCGCCTGGTGGGGGAAGAACATGTGTATGTGGCGGTGAACCAGGCGGCCTGTCGCAAGCCGAGGAAGCCGAGATTCCGTGGCGGCGAAGACGGAGGGGGCGGTTGACTTCGCCCGGGTGGTCTGGATGAATCAGCGAAACAAAAGAGGTTGAGGCACGTGGAAACGGCAGCGGATTCGGTTGGTCAGCGGTTTGTGAAGACGCCTGACGGGACGATTTACGGTCCCGTGGACGTGGTTACCCTGTGTACATGGGCTGCGGATGCCCGGGTGATTCCCGGATGCAGGATATCGATGGACGGGAAGGCGTGGAAGCCGGCCGAAGCGATTCCCGAACTGCGTCTCAACTGGACGGTGCAACTTTCCGATGGAACGAACTATGGGCCCCTGAATTTGCTGGCGATCTGGACGCTGATGCTCGAGGGATCGCTGCCGCGGGGAATGCCCGTGCTTGAGCGCGACGGTGCGCGGACCGGGCGGGTGGACGACACGCTTCTCCCCCTGCTGGTGGAGGAGTCGAGGGTCCTGCTGGCGAGTACGGGAAAACTGGCGACGGAACTGCTCGGGGTGATCCACGAGTGGCGACGCAGGGATGAGGCGTCGCTGGCGGCCCGCGACAGCCAGGTGCAGGAATTGCTGGACCGGTTGGGCAAGGCGGAGAGTGAACTGGCGGCGCATATCCGGCTGGTGGGCGAAAGCCAGCGTTACCTTGCCGAACGGGAGAAGGTTGCGGGGGTGGCGGAGGCGTATGCGCGGGAGAACGAGCGGTTGCGCGCCGACGTGGATTCGGCCAAAGGGTTGGTTAAGGATTCCGAGCAGCAAGTGATGGAGGCGGTCCGCCGTCTTGACGAGGGGAAGCGGCAGCAGGCAGAGATGGCTCAACAGGTGGAGCGGCTGCGTGCGCAGGGGGCGGAGGGGGAGAAACGGCAGGCAGAGTGGACCCAGCGGTTGTCGGCGGCCGAGGTTGAGTCGCGGAAAGTCAGGGATGAGTTGGCCCTGGCGACAGCAAGGGAAGAGGCCGCCAAGCGGCAAGGGGCTGATCAGGAAAAGGCCCTTAAAGAACGTGTTCAGGCGTTGGCGCACGAGATTGAGGTTGAGCGCTTGGACAGGCAGAAGACGGAAGCTGACAAGCAGGCGGGGATCGAGCAACTCAAGGCGGAGATTGGCGAATGGGAATCCCGATTCCGGCAGGTTCTCGATGACGTGAAGAAGTTTGATGAATTGTTGCAGCAGCGGGATGCTGATCTGGCGGAGTATCGCCGGAAGGCCGAGGTCCGGGAGGTGGAGATGGCTTCCCGGCTCACGGCGCTCAAGCGTGAATCTGATACTTCCGGGCGGCGGGTTCAGGAATCGCGTGAACTCCTGACCCAGGCGCAGCAGCAAACGACGGAAGCGCGCAAGGAGGCTGCGGAAGTGGAACGCCGGTTGCGTGACCAATTGGAGTCGGTGCAGCGCGACCTGCGCGGCATGATCATGGCCTCTTCGAGCGGACGGACGGTGGATAGCCCATTGCCGGAGGAAGGCGCGCCGGGGAAGGTAAATTGGCTGGCGGGCACGCGTCCGGCTGGGGCGGATAAGCCGGGGCGGGAGTTACCCGGCACCACCGCGCCGGTGGCGGAGCAGTTGATGGCGTTGCGGGAGGCGCTGCAGGAGTCGACCGCCGAGAAGCAGACGTTGCGATATGCACTCGACAATCTGCGCACCAACCATGAAGATTTCAAGAAAGACACCCAGGCCCGGGTCATGCAACTCCATCAGGATGTCAAGGCGACGGCGGGTATGCTCCAGCAGGCGTTGGGTGAGGTCGAACAGCGGGAGGCTCAGCTTCGCGTGATGCGGAAGAAAGCCGAGGAGCGCGAGACTGACCTGAAGATGCGGATTGAGGAGTTGGAGACCAACATGGGGCAGGTGGTTGTCGTGGATCCGGAGGTCATCAACCCCGGGGCAGGCAACAGGACCGAGGGGGGGCGCCCTGAGCCGGTGCATACCAAGGGGCATCCGCTTCTGAACACCGTGGAGGCCCAGTTGCGGTCCGAACTGAAGAAATGGGAGACCCTGTCGCAGTCCGGTGACGGCAAGCAGGGATCGGCGAAGAAATGGTTCCGGCGGAAATGACCATGACAGAAGAACACAAACCTGATGATGAACCAACGGCTCCCGACCTGAATGAAGTGCTACGACTTCAGGCGGTGGCGCTGGCCCGGATGTCCGAACGGATGAACATGCACCAGTCCGGTGCAGCCAGGCCGCTGCCGCCGGTACAGGACCGGACGGGTTCGTGCCTGCCGATGCTGGCTTCCGATGTGGCGTTGTCTGAAGACTCCATGCCGGTGCTGAGTGCATTCCGGGAGTTTCTCGATCAGGAGCGGCGGCGCACCCGGGCGCGGATCCTCTGGATTTCGCTGCTGTTTGTGGTGTTGTTTTCCGCGAGCGCGGCCGTGCTGGTCTGGATGGGACGGGAGCACATCCAGGAGTTACGTGCCGATATCGGCACGGCGAACCGGAAGGTGGAAGCCTCCCGTGAGCGTGCCGATGCGGAAATTAGAAAGATATCCGAAAGAGCGAACCAGTCGGCAACGGTCCTGAAGCGCGATTTGAACAGCAGCATGACCCAGGCGCAGTCCGTGTTGGCGTCGAATCTGAACACCAAGTTGCAGCGTAGCGATGCCGAAATGGATTTACTCAAGGACAAGTTGTCGGCGCTTGAGATAGAGAATGCTGTTCTGGTCGGCCGTCTGCGTGAGGCGTTGGAACGTGCCGAGGCGCTCCAGTTGGAGGAGATGCACGCCGAGACCGAGGCGGAGATGGATGCCTTGGCGGTTGAGGATCAAGCCAAGGCGGGTACAGTGGCCACTGAGGAGGAGATTCCGGCGGTGGTGGAGATGATGCCCGCTTCGGATTCAGATCGTGATCCGATTGTCATCCAGTCCCCTTCCTATAATCGCGCGTTTCGCCTGAAGGTTCCCGTGATGACGCCCTGATCCGTGGCGGGGTTCACCCGCAGGGCCAGGTTTCGCTGTGGCGAGTCAGGCATGGCGACACGTGCCGACCCATCAAAAAAAAGGCGCGCAGGACGTTTCCACGTCTGCGCGCCTGAAGAGCGAGCCGATCCCTACTTGGCGGCTTCGGCGTCCTTTTCCGCCATGGCCGCGCGCCGGCTCAACTTGACCCGGCCCTTTTCGTCCACGCCGATGCACTTGACCCACATCTGGTCGCCGACCTTGCAGACATCCTCCACGTTCCTGACGTGGACGTCGGCCAACTCGCTGATGTGGACCAAGCCGTCGCGGCCGGGGAAGATCTCGACGAAGGCGCCGAACTTCGTGATGCCGGTGACGGTGCCGTTGTAGATGGCGCCCTCTTCCGGCTCCGCGGTGATCATGCTGACTTCGCGCACGGCGATTTCCATGCCAGCCGCCTCGGTACTGAAGATCTTGACGGTGCCATCATCGCTGATGTCGATCTGGGCTCCGCTGATTTCGGTAATGCGGCGGATGTTCTTGCCGCCGGGGCCGATCAGTTCGCCGATCTTGTCGACCGGGATCTTGATCTGGGTGATACGCGGGGCGTACGGCGAAAGTTCCGCGCGAGGCTGGGCGATGATACTCTCCATGTAGTCGAGAATTTTCATGCGCGCCGCGTGGCACTTCGCGAACGCTTCCTCGACGATCGTCCATTCGAGGCCGCGGATCTTGAGGTCGAGCTGGAAGCCGGTGATTCCCTGGCGGGTTCCGGCGACCTTGAAGTCCATATCGCCGCAATGGTCCTCGTCGCCGAGGATATCCACCACGGTGATCGCCTTGCCCGGGGCGGTGAACAGACCGCAGGAGATTCCGGCAACGGGGCGGATGATGGGGACACCGGCATCCATGAGTGCGAGTGTTCCCACGCAGACGCTGGCCATGGAGCTTGAACCGTTGGACGCCATGATATCCGAGACCAGACGCACCGTGTAGGGGTAATCCTTGGGCATGACTTCGGCGAGCGAGCGCTCGGCGAGATTGCCGTGGCCGATTTCGCGGCGACCGGGTGAGCCGAAGCGACCGGTTTCGCCGACGCTATAGGGCGGGAAGTTATAGTGGAGCATGAACGTCTTGGTGGTGGGGCCCCCGGTGATGGCGTCCATATCCTGGCTGTCGGAATTGGTTCCCAGCGTGACGGTGCCCAAGGCGTGGGTTTCGCCCCGTGCGAAGAAAGCCGAGCCGTGAACGCGCGGGAGCAGGCCCACTTTGGCGCCCAGGGGGCGGACGTCGTTGAATCCGCGTCCGTCGATACGCTTGCCACGTTCGAGGACATTTTCGCGGACGACGCCGATCGTGAGTTCGTCGAAGGTTGACCGGAACTGTTCACGGGTCATGGCGGGGAACTTCTCCGTGAGTTTGGCCTTCAGGTCGGCCTCGATGGCGCGCACCTTGCTGCGGCGCTCCAGTTTACCGGCCACGAGAAAGGCCTCGGACAGCGCCTTGCCGGCAATATCGCGGGCGGCGTTGAGGAGGCTCTGGTCGGCTGGGGCTTCTGTGACGATCTTATCGCCAAGACCGAGTTTACGGCGGAGTTCGATTTGGGCGTCAATCAGTTTGACGCACTGTTCGTGCGCGAACCGCATGGCGGCGACGAGGTCGGCCTCGGAAATTTCCTTGGCATCGCCCTCGATCATGACGGGGGTATTACGGTTGGAGGCGTAGACGAGGTCGAGATCGCTCTGCGCGCGTTCTTCGACGGTCGGGTTGGCGATGAATCGGCCTTCCACGCGACCGACCCGGACTCCGGCGATAGGGCCGTGATAGGGCAGGTCGGAGAGGGTCAGCGCGGTGCTTCCGCCGACGATGGTGAGGATGTCGGCGGCATTGGCGCCGTCAGCTGAAAGCAGGGTTCCGACGATCTGGACGTCGTTCCGGTAACTTTCGGCGAAGAGAGGGCGAATGGGCCGGTCGGTGAAGCGGGCCGCGAGAATTTCGTTCTCGGAGGGGCGCCCTTCGCGCTTGAAGAATCCGCCCGGGAATTTTCCTGCGGCGGAGAAGCGTTCGCGGTACTCGACCTGCAGGGGAAAATAGTCAATTCCATCGCGGGGCGACTCGGACGCGCACGCGGTGGCCAGAATCATGGTGTCGCCCAGTCGGATCGTGGCGGAGCCCATTGCCTGGGGGGCCAGAAGGCCGGATTCGATGATGATGGTTTTGTCGCCGATGGCGACGGATATGGATACAGGTTCCTTCATGTGTTTCTTTCGAATAGGGGGTTGAGAACAGCAAGAACCCCCAGCGCGCTAAGCAATGGGGGAATCAAGCCTGGTGAATTCACAGCAAGTCTAGCGACGCAGTTTGAGCCGCTTGACAATTTCCTGATAGCCCTTCTCGTCCTTGCTTTTCAAGTAGTTGAGAAGGCGGCGCCTGCCGCTGACCATTTTCAGCAGTCCATAGCGGGAACTGTGATCCTTCTTGTGAAGTTTCAGGTGTTCGGTGAGTTCCTCGATGCGCCGTGTTAACAACGCGACCTGCACCTCGGAAGAACCGGTGTCCTTTTCGTGCCGCTGAAACTCCTTTTGAATCGTGCTCTTAGCTTTGGGATCCATACGTTATCTGAGCCCTATTCCCTTTCTTATTCTTCTTTTTCTCTTTGTTTTTGTGGCGCCACTATAATGTCAGGGTGCCACATTTGTAAAGTCCTGTTCCAAAGTTTCTTCAGGGATGGGGATTGCAGTGTCTGGCGGGCAAGGATGACGTCCTTCTCGATCTGTTTGATGAGCGCCGCGGCGGAGGGGAAATGGCGTTCGGCGCGGAGGGCGGCCATGAAGAATACCTCAATGCGCCTGCCGTAGAGGTGGGGGCGTCCGTCCAGCAGGTGCAGTTCCACGAGGGGTGCATTGGCGGTGCGGATGGTGGGGTGATAGCCGAAATTGACAATGCCGGGGCACGCGGCGCCTTCGACGATGGCCTGTACGGCATAGACGCCGACGGGGGGGCGGACCTCGTTGTGGGGGTCGATATTGGCGGTGGGGAACCCCAATTGGCGTCCGATGTGGTTACCGTGGGTGACGGTTCCGAGGACGCTGAAGGGGCGGCCCAGCAGTGTGGCGGCGGTGAGCAGGTGTCCCTTGGCGATGGCTTCGCGGATGCGGGTACTGGAGACAGGTTTGTGACGGAAGGTGACGGGTGTGACGCGTTCCAACACGATGTTCCGGGCGGTGGCCCAGGTTTCCAGCATTCGGGTATCGCCCTGGCCGGATCTTCCGAATCGCCAATCCTCGCCGACGAGCACGCGTTGCAGCGAGGGGAGGTTCGTCGCCAGACTACCGAGGAAATCCGTTGCCGAGGTTCCGGCGAAGCGGCGTGTAAAAGGGATGAGCAGGCATCCGTCGATGCCGAGGTGCTGGATGAGTTCGAGTTTGTGACGGGTAGAGGTCAGCAGGAGTGGCGCGGCGCAGGGGTCGAGGACTTTGAGGGGATGTGGATCAAAGGTCATGGCCCAAGCCTGGCCTCCGGCCGATCTGGCGCGGAGGACGGTGCGTTCGAGTACTTCCCGGTGGCCGCGGTGAACCCCGTCAAAGAAGCCAGCTGCCAGGAAAAGGGGTGTCTCGATCGATCGCATGGCCTGAAGTTGGCGGACAAGTTTCATAGTCCATTCCCTAATCCAAGCGGGGGCCTCCTGGCATGCTGATGAGTTTTTGAAAGGGAATAATGAGGTTCTGGAGGGCAGAGGACTCCAGGGTCATGATCGTTTCCAGCGGGGTGGCCTTATCGATGGTATTCATGCCGGACTGGGTCCGGCGGAGGGAGGTAAGGATGGCGCCGCAACCGAGGGACTGACCGATATCGTGGCAGAGGGACCGGACGTAGGTGCCTTTGGTGCATCGGAGGATGAAGGCCGCTTCGGGCGAGGTGAAGCCCGTGCAACGGAACTCGTAGGTGTGGATAAGGCGGGGTTTGCGTTCGACATCCTCCTCGCCGCGGCGCGCGCGTTTATGGAGGGCAACCCCGCGGATTTTGACGGCCGAAATCATGGGGGGAATCTGGAGGAGATCGCCTTTGCGGCAAGCCATTTCCCGCTCGATTTGTTCGCGGGTGATTCCGGCAGTGTCGCCTGAGGGGGTGATGAGACCATCGGCATCATAGGAATCGGAGGTGAAGCCAAGGCGCATGACGCCCTCATAGGTCTTGTCTGATGAAAGGTAGAAGTTTGACAGGCGGGTGGCCCGTCCCAGGAGGATGATGAGTAGTCCGGTGGCCGAAGGATCCAAAGTGCCGCCGTGCCCGACCTTCTTCACGCCGAAGCGACCGCGGATTCTGGCCACCACGTCATGCGAGGTGTGATCGGAGGGTTTATCCACGAGCAGGATGCCATCGAGAGGGTCAGCCTGTCGCCAATCGGCGGGCATCAGGACTCCTCCGGGGTATCCGGGGTATTGCCAGCGGCATTCGTTTCGGCGTCGCCCAGTTTGGAGAGGAGGGAGAGGACGTGGTCGCCTTTGGCAATGCTCTCATCGATGGCGAAGTGGAGGCGGGGGGTGTACTTGAGGGTGATTTTGTCTGCGATATCCTCCTGGATCGCCGCGTGAAGGCCCTGGAGCCTTGACATCATGCGGCTACGTTCATGTTCGTGACCGCGGATGGAAACGAGGACGCGGGCGTGCCGCAGGTCGCTGCTGGTGATGACATGCGTCACGGTTAGTGCCGACAAATCAAAGGTGGAAGGATCGAGAAGACGATAGAGGACCTCGCTGATCTCACGGCGAAGCAATTCATTGACGCGGGTGAGTCGGTCGATCTTCATCGCGTATCCTGCCGCTGGCTACAGGGTTTGGGTGATGCGTTCGATTTCGAAAAATTCGAGAATATCGCCTTCGGCGAGGGCGCTGAAATTATCCAGACGGATGCCGCACTCCTGGGCTTCGCGCACCTCCGAGGCTTCGTTCTGGAAGCGCCGCAGCGAGTTGATGCCACCCTCATAGATGATATTACCCAGGCGCTTGACGCGCACCTTGACGCGGGGCGTGACATGGCCGCTCAGGACCAGGCAGCCGGCGATGGTGCCTCCCTTGGAGATGGTAAAGACCTGCTTGATTTCGGCGCGACCGAGCATCTTCTCCTTGAGAATCGGGGTCAGCATGCCGGTCATGGCCTCGCGGACGCGGTCGACCAACTCGTAGATGATGCTATGGAGGCGGATTTCAACCCCTTCCTGTTTGGACAGGCGCATGGCGCCATCCTCGACGGAGACATGGAAGCCGATGACGATGGCATCGGAGGCGCTGGCGAGCAGGACGTCGTTGGAGGTAATGCTGCCGACGCCGGTCATCAGGATATTGATGGAGACCTTGTCGCTTTTGATCTGTTTGAGTGCGTGGTCAATGGCTTCCAGAGAGCCGTGAACATCGGCCTTGAGGACGATCTTCAGTTCCACCCGTTCCTTGTTATCCTTGAGTTGTTCGAAGAGGTTGGCCAGAGAGGCGCGCTTAGGGGAAGTCAACTGGGCCACTTTGGCCTTGGCCTGACGATCCTCAGCGATGTTACGTGCCTCTTTATCGCTTGTGTGGATTTCGAACGGGGCGCCGGCGTCAGGGACGCCCGGCAGGCCGAGGCACTTGACGGGGGTGGAGGGGCCTGCTTCCGTGAGTTTGGCGCCGTGATCGTCCAGCAGGGCGCGTACCCGGCCCCAATGGACGCCGCACACGATGATATCGCCGATATGGAGGGTTCCATTCGTGATCAGCAGGTTGGCGGTTGGGCCTTTGCCGGATTCCAGTTGGGCTTCGATGACGAAGCCGGTGGCCGGGAGTCCGGGGCTGGCCTTCAGTTCCATCATTTCCGCCTGCAAGAGGATCATTTCGAGCAACTCGGGGATGCCCTGTCCTGTGAGGGCGCTGACGGGCTTGCAGATGGTCTGGCCTCCCCAATCTTCCGGCGTGAGGCCGATTCCGGCGAGTTGCTGCTTAACCCGATCGGGATTGGCGGTGGGCAGGTCGATCTTGTTCATCGCGATGATGATGGGCACTTTTGCCGCCTGGGCATGCTTGATGGCTTCCTGGGTCTGGGGCATGAGGCCATCCTGGGCATCGACGACGATGATGGCGATATCGGTCATGTTGGCACCACGGGCTCGCATGGCGGTGAACGCCTCGTGGCCCGGGGTATCGAGGAATGTGATTCGTTGGGCGCCGACTGTTACGGTGGAAGCGCCGATATGCTGGGTGATGCCGCCCGCCTCGCCCTTGGCCACGGCGGTGTTACGGATACGGTCCAGGAGTGATGTCTTGCCATGGTCAACGTGGCCGAGGACGGTCACCACGGGAGCGCGGTGAAGCAATTTCTTGGCTTCCTGGGCGGCGGCGATTTGGTCGGGTTTTTCGATTTTTATCGCCGGCTTCGGCGGTTCGGGTTTCTTTTCGCGCTCGACGGTGTAGCCATGCTTTTCGGCGATGCGTGCAGCGTCCTTGATTTCGATATGCTCATTGATGCTGGCCAGAACGTTCAGCCGCATCAGTTCGGCGATCAGTTGATTGGGGCGCACGCCGACAATTTCGGCCAGGTCGCGCACGATGATCGGGCCCTTGAGTGTGATGACCTTGCTGTCGGGGGCTATTACCGCAGCGGTCGGATCCGGGACAGGGGCAGGGGCCGGGATGGGGGCGGGCGCCGATGGAGGTGGAGGTTTAATCTCCACCGGGGGTGCCGATGCCTTGAACGAGGCGCGGGCTTTTGCGACCGCATCAGGCGTGAGGGCTGTCATGTGGTTTTTCGCCACGACGCCCAATGTCTGAAGCCGGTCCAGAACGTCCTTGCTGTTCAGTCCGAGTTCTCTTGCTAGTTCATGCACTCTCATGCGAAGTTTCCGCGCTTTCCTGTTCATGCGGCAATGCAGCCGCTGCCGCTTCATAGATGGTCTTGGCGGTCTCGGTGTCGAAGGCGCCCGTGGCTTCGATGTCCGCCACTTCGGCGGCCAGGATGCCCTCAATGTTCAGGAATCCGGCCTGAACCAGTTTCTCAGCGTTTTCCTTGCCAATCCCGGGAACAGCCGCCAGATTCTGAATGGCCCGCGCAACCTTCTCCTCGAAGGTGACATTACCCTCGTCCTTCTGGACGTCGATTTTCCAACCGAGCAATTTGGAGGAGAGGCGCACATTCTGGCCCCGTTTGCCGATGGCGAGCGAGAGTTGATCCGCCTCGGTGGTGACATGCACCGTATTCGGGCGATCAGGGTCGATTTCCACCTTGGCCAGTTTGGCGGGAGAGAGGGCGTTATTGACATAGGTTTTGATGTCGTCGCTCCAGCGGACGATATCAATTTTTTCGCCGGAGAGTTCGCGGACGATATTCTTGACGCGGACGCCGCGCATGCCGACGCAAGCGCCGACAGGGTCGACTTTGGGGTCGCGTGAGATTACGGCGATTTTGGAGCGGAAGCCGGCTTCACGGGCGATGCCCTTGATTTCGACGGTACCGTCCGATATTTCGGCCACTTCCAATTCGAAGAGGCGGCGCACGAAATTCGGATGGCTGCGGGAGATGACGATACTGGGGCCGGACGGATTGTCCTGCACACTCAGAATCAGGGCCCGGAGTTGGTCGCCGACCTGGTAGATTTCGGTGGTGATGCGCTCGCGGGCCGGCATGGAGGCTTCGGCGCGGCCGAGATCCACGATGATATCACCGCGTTCAAAGCGGCGGATGGTGCCACTGATGATGTCGCCGGAGCGGTCGCGGTATTCCTCGAAGACGATGTTCCGCTCGGCCTGGCGAATCTTTTGGAGAATGGCTTGCTTTGCGGTTTGTGCGGCGATGCGGCCGAAGTTTTGCGGGGTGACCTCGATTTCGATCGAGTCACCGATTTTGGCGTCGCTTTTGATTTTCTTGGCATCCGCCAGGCTGATGTCGTCATGTTTTGACATGACGTGCTCGACGACGGACACGGTGGCGAAAGCCTTGATATCACAGGTTTTACGATCGATGTGAATGCGGACTTCCCTGGCGGGCCCCACGCTCTTTCGGGATGCGGTCAACAAGGCGCTTTCCACGGTTAGAAAGAGGGTTTCGCGGTTGATTCCGCGTTCTTTTTCCAAATAATTCAGTACTGCTGCCAATTCACCGTTCATGATGCATCCTCCCGCGTTGGCGTTCCGACGGGTTCACTCCATACATAAACGAGTGGGATCTCCCCACTCGTCGCGAAACGCACTCTTCGTGAAAACGCATGACTATAGTTCCTCTGGGGGAGGGGGTCAAGTGTTTTGAAATTCCGCCTCAGGCGGCGAAACGGCGGAGGTACTTGACGGCCACCGCTAGGTCCTTGGGCCAAGGTGCGGTGATCAGGACTGGTTGTCCTGAGGTCGGATGTAGGAATTCGAGTTGTTCGGCATGGAGGGCGGGGCGTGCCATCAAGGGGCGTTCGCCATCGGCTTTCATTTTGTAATGTTTCTTCATGCTGGAAAGGAGCAAGGGAGCGCCGCTGCCGTAATCGGCATCGGCGACGAGCGGGCAGCCGATTTCCCGCAAGTGGACCCGGATTTGGTGAAGCCGGCCGGTGGCAGGTTCGGCGCGCAGGAGCGTGTATCCCTTGAACCGTTCCAGCAGGCTTACCTTGGTGGTGGATGGTTTTCCGCGTGACGAACTCACTTCCGAAAGGCCGCGATACATCAGGCTTGGGGCCAGGGGGAGGTTGATCTCCATTTCCGGTTCAGGAGGGGCCCCGTTCACAAGGGCGGTGTAGATTTTGCGGGGGTGGCGGCCCCTGAACTGGTTGGCAAGGCTGACCAGTGCCGGCTTGTTCCGCGCCAGCAGCACGATGCCGCTGGTGCCGATATCGAGGCGATGGACGTTGGCGAGATAGGAGAGCCCTCGTTCGACGACCCAGGGTTTCTGCTGCCGGATGGCGGCATGGAGAAGTCCCATGAGGTTCTCGCGGGTCTTATCCCAGCGATCCGGGGCAATCAGCATGCCGGATGGCTTGTTGATGGCGATGATATCGGCATCCTCATGCAGGACTTCGATGGCCGGCCATTGGGTGCTGAGTCGTAGGAGAGGGAAGGTGGAAGTCTTTTTCATGAGGGTGGGTTGGCGGGAATCAAGAGGCGGAGGCAGCTTTCAGGCGGGCAACGCAATCCTGGACATCCGTGACACGGAAGGGTTTGGGGAGGGCGTCGGAGAACCCCTGGTCGTGATAACGTGATTGGGTGGTTTCGTGCGAGGCTCCACTGGCCACGATGGCATAGACGCCAGGGTCGATGGTCTTGAGTTGTTTCAAGGTGGCGAGGCCGCCCATACCCGTCACTACGGTGAGATCCAGAATGACGCCGAGGTAAGGGGTTCCGGCGGCCCTGGCGGCTTTGTAGCGTTCAATAGCCTCCTCTCCGGATCCCACGACATCCACATCGATGCCGAACCGGTTCAGCATAAGGACGTAGACTTTGCAGATGGAGGCGTCGTCCTCCAGGATGAGGAGTTTTGGATTCATTGGGGTGACTGTAGCAGAAGCGAATTTTCCCGTCGATGAAGAAGCGTTTGGGTCAGTCGAGGGTATGAACGAAAAGGCCGTCGCGGAGTTTGGGTTCGAACCAGGTGCTCTTGGGCGGCATGATGCCGCCAGCATCGGCGATGTCGAGCATCTGGTTGACGGTGGTGGGGTGCATGGAGAAGGCCACCGCGCCGTCGCCGTTGTCGACGCGGCGGACGAGTTCTGCCGTGCCACGGATGCCGCCGACGAATTCGATGCGCTTGCTGGTTCGCGGGTCGGTGATACCAAGGAGGGGTGCCAGGAGCTGGTTCTGCAGGACGGTGACGTCGAGGCGTTCCTCGGGGGAGGCCCCGGCGGGGAGGGTCCAGGAAAGTGTGTACCAGGATCCGGCGAGGTACATGCAGGCCGAGCCCGGGGCGGCGGGAGCCGGCGTGGTGGCCGGGGTCACGGTGAATGTTGCGGAGATTGCCTTGAGGAGGGCGGCGGCCGTAAGGCCGTTCAAATCCTTGACGAGGCGGTTGTAGGGAAGGATCTGCACCTGGCTGGCGGGGAACAGGACGCCGAGGAACCAGTTGTATTCCTCGTTGCCGGTGTGGTTGGGGTTGGCGGCGCGGCGTTCCCCCGCCACACGGGTAGCGGCGGCGGCGCGGTGGTGGCCGTCGGCGATGTAGGCGGCGGGTACGGCGGCGAAGGCTTTGACGAGGGCGTCTGATTCCGGGAAGATCCATCCGGCATGTTTGATGCCATCGGGCGAGGTGATGTCGAAGAGGGGTGGGGTCTGTTCGGTCTGGGCGACGAGGCGGTCGATGGCGGGAGTGTCGCGATAGACGAGGAAGACGGGGCCGCTTTGCGCGTTGAGGGTTTTGATGTGGCGGGTGCGGTCGTCTTCCTTGTCCTGGCGTGTCTTCTCGTGGGTCTTGATGACGTGCGATTCGTAGTCGGCCGTGGAGCAGCAGGTGACGATACCGCGCTGGACATGGGTTCCCATGGTTTGGCGGTAGAGGTAAAGGCGGGGCGCAGGCTCGCGGACGAGGGTACCCTCGTGGAGGAATCGCTGCAGGTTATCGCGGCCGCGGGAGTAGACCTGATCGGAATAAGGGTCCACGGTGGATGGCATGTCGATTTCGGCCCTTGAGACATGGAGGAAACTGTAGGGATTGTCCTTGGCGAGGGTCTTGGCTTCGTTGGTATCCACGACGTCGTAGGGGACGGAGGCGACCTTGGCGGCGAGGCTTGGTTTCACGCGGGCGGCGTTGAAGGCTTTGATATTCATGTGGGTTGTCCTTTTGGTCGGTAAAATGGATCGCAATTGTGGCAACAATTGGGGGCAAGTCAAGGCTGGGGAACGCCAGGCCTTGGGTACACAGTGTCGTCAAGCACGGGATGATGCATGGATCCAGATGGCTGGCGAAGGCCAGGGCGAACTCGCGCAACGTGTTTTTCCATGCCGGGTCAGGCTGGAGTTGGAGCGGGTCTTTTCTGAAGCGCCTTTGGAGTGGTTCTGAAAAAACCGGGGTAAAGAGGCCGAGGCCGAGAACGGCGACGAAGGACAAGAGGAACCCGGCGTCGGTCAGGTTGTCGGGCGACCAGGCCAGCAGGATGATGGCGGCGGCTCCGAGGGAGCTGTGAAGGTCGGGTTTCCGTCCCAGCAGGGGCGCAGACCAGAAGAGGATGCCCATGATGCAGGCGCGGGTGGCGCTCGATTGCAGGCCTGTCATGATGGTGTAGAGCAGCAGCACGGGGGCGAGGACGAGGATCCAGCGGGTGCGTGGGATGTTGCCGGCGGACAGGGCGAGCACGAGGACGCCAGCGAGAATGACGACATGGATAAAAAGATGAGCTAAATGGGAGGGTCGGCGAGTACAAGTGACAGCAAGAAAAAGAATGAAATATTGCCTTGCTTATTCGGCATATTCAGATATATTGATTATTGAATATGAGTTGCCGAGAAAACAGAAAGGGATGCCCATGAAAATGCTGATGCTTATCTGTCCAGACAACAGGCGCGAGGATGTGCATAAGGTCCTGCACCAGCATGGTGTGCAGGGATTCAGTGAGATGGCCGGCATCAAGGGTGAGGGCAAAACCGGGAAACATTTTGGCACCCACACTTAGCCTATGGAGTCGGTAATGCTGCTGGCTGTCGTACCGGACGATCAAGCCAAGTCGCTAATCACGGCCATGAAGGAATGTTCGACAAAGCTCTTCCCTGAGGAGGGCATGCGTGCCTTCGTAATGCCGGTCGAAGAGGCTATTTAACAAGGAAAACACAATGAGCACAATCAGAGAACTTAAGGATGGCGAGTTTGAAAAAGACGTGCTGGAGTCCACGCTACCGGTGCTGGTGGATTTTTTTGCGCCCTGGTGCGGCCCCTGTCGGATGTTGGCCCCGGTTTTAGATGAAAAGGCGAAACATTTTGAGGGCCGCCTGAGTGTCGTAAAAGTGAACATTGATGATTTGCCCGAGCTGGCTGAAGAATACGGAATACAGAGCGTACCGACCATGATCCTATTCAAGCGGGGCAAAATTATTGACACAATTATTGGGTTCCCGTCCTCCGCCGTGCTACAAGGAAAGCTGGAGGTCGCGGCCAATGCATCGCTGAATTTCGGGGTCTGCGGTTGTGGCGCATGAAAGGAGCACTTATGATCATACGACTTGTTATGGGGGCTGTAGTGGGAGGTATTCTGGGCTATGGGCTGTATCGTTTTGTAGGATGCTCAACGGGAACCTGTCCTATCACTTCAAATCCATGGATCAGCACGATTTTCGGCATCATAGCGGGCATTATAATATCCACATCGGGAAAACACTAAAATGAAACAAAAAATATACCAGATTTCTCTATGGCTCCTTTCTGCTCTGGTCCTTGCCGGTTGCGGAGAGAAAGGTGCCTCTTCCCGGGTAAACCCCTCCACCCCTTCAAAAGTGGTGACACTGCATACGACCGACTTTGATTCACAGATTGCGAAAGGGGTGGTTCTGGTGGATTTCTGGGCTCCCTGGTGCGGCCCCTGCCGGACACAGGGCCCCATTGTTGAGGACGTGGCTGACCAGCTTCAGGGAAAGGCTATCGTAGCCAAGGTGAATGTGGATGAGGAGCAAGCCGTGGCGGAGAAATTCAAAATCCAAGGTATTCCCACATTGATCGTATTTAAGGACGGAAAGCCTGCCAAACAGTTTGTCGGGGTAAACGATGCAGCCACCCTGATCTCTGCGATCACGGCGGCGTTAGAGGCTCCGTGACGACAGAAGGGATAGCTGAGGTCAAGGCACGGTTTAATCGCGTTGCGGCGGAATGGGACTCCAATCCGGCACGTGTTGATCTGGCCAAGGGAGTTGCGGAGGAGATTCGTAAAGCCGTGCCCATTACTCAGGATATGGCGATTCTGGATTTTGGTGCGGGGACCGGGTTGTTGACGCTGGGACTCTTGCCCTATGTAGCCCACGTCACGGCGGTGGATGCCTCGGACGAGATGCTGCGGGTTCTCGCGGGCAAGCTGAAAGCTCTGGGAATCGATAATGTCAAAACCCGGCACTGCGATATTGGCAAGGATCCGCTCCCAGAGGCGGCCTATTCCCTGGTCGTCAGCTCGATGGTGCTTCATCACATTATGAATGTGCCTCAAACCCTCAAATTATTGCGGCGGTGTCTGCGCCCCGGCGGACGGATCGCCCTAGCGGATCTGGACTCCGAGGACGGCAGTTTCCACCCGGACCCAGCAGGAGTTTTCCATAAAGGCTTTGATCGTGGGCAGATTTGCAGTTGGCTGAAGGATGCTGGATTTGTGGATGTTTCGATCCAAGATACCTACCAAATGAGGCGGCAGTCTGACGGAGGACAATCCCGTGATTACCCGCTGTTCCTAGCGACCGGCCGAGCCGGCTAGCGTCACTGAACCCAGCCAAACATGATGGCTGTACCGCTTACAATCGATACAATCAGCCAGAGCAATCCACCTTGTGCCAGTGGTTTAATGCCTGTTCTGTCCAGCACCTCTCTTGTCAGGCCACTCCCGATTAGGAACAGGGTCACTACCAGACTCTGTTTTGCTACGCTATACAACGGGTGCCAGACTTCATCAAACTGGGGTAACATTGTTTTGAGCCCAGCTGCGGCAATGAAACCAATGATGAAAAAAGGGAATGTCACTTTCCCTTCCGATTTCGTGAACCAAGCTGCAATTAAAGCGGAAGGCATGATCCATAATGCCCGAGTTAATTTGACTGTTGTACCGATAGCCAGTGCCACCCCACCGTAGGTTGCAGCTGCCCCCACCACGCTGCTGGTGTCGTGGATCGCCAAGGCAGACCAGAGACCGAACTGTTGCTGGCCCATTCCCAGAAGGTGCCCCACAGGCGGAAAGAGAATCAATGCGATGGAATTGAGAGTGAACACTGTTGCCAGAGCAACGCCGGTTTCCTCTGACTCCGCTTTGATAACCGGTGCCATGGCTGCAATGGCGCTCCCACCACAGATGGCAGTTCCGAAAGAAATCAAAGTGGAGGTGCGCCGCGGTGTATTGAAGATCCTTCCCAATAAATATCCCGCGGCCATGGTAAAGCTGATACTGATGGCGGTGTAAAGAAAGGCATCCTTGCCGGTTTTCAGGAGATCAGGCATGCGCATGCCGAACCCCAATCCGACTACCGAGGCCTGAAGTAGCCATTTACTCCAGGTGGCCGAGGTTTTGCCCCATGGATTTCCAAATATTATGCCATAGGCAATCCCCGCCACCAGTGCCATGGGAGCGCTTACCTGAGGACAGCAGCAGCTGATGAGCATTATCCAGAACGCCGCTTGCAGGCCATTCTCTCGAGTCACAAGAAACTCCTAATGACTACACTGATGCCCTTCCGCATGGTGATGGCAACCATCCCCTGAATCCTTGATTGTTCCAGCCAGATACGCTTCAACAACTTTCTGAATATCACCAGAGCAACCCCTGTAAACTGTAATCCCCTTGCTGTTTAGTACATTCAATGCTCCGGCACCCATATTTCCGGCAAGCATCACCGTCACACCCTGTTGCTTAAATACCGAAGCAATGTTGCTTTTGCAGCCGCACCCATTGGGTGATGGAAGTGTCTCTCTGGTCTCAATTTTGCCATCATCACCGGCCGTAAATATCGTGTACATCTCACAGTGACCAAAATGGTCATCCATAACACTATCCCTGGTCGGGATTGCTATCTTTTTCATGATCTGCTCTTTCTGGTTATCCCAGTTACTTCGAATTATGGAATATTCCGACCGAGGAAGTCAGCAATAAAGCCAGCCCCAATGCACAAACAATAGCCGCTCCAGTAGGAAGATCGAGGCGATAGGAGGCATATAGGCCCGCCACACTCGCTAATGTCGCCACGATCCATCCCAGCGCGAGGCGTGTGCGCATCGTTGTTGCGAAAATGTTGGCACAAACCGCCGGGATGATGAGATACGAGAAGACCAGTAACACCCCGCCCATCCTGACGAAGCTCGTGACAGCGATTCCAAAAAGAATATAAAACAGGAAATCCCAGAGCCAGAGACGAAGGCCTTCTGATTTTCCTTGTTCAGGAGCAAACGAAAGAAGCCAAAACTTGCGGCGGAATATCAAGTGAACAATCCCAATGGCTGTAAACATAGCGAATGTACGCAGAACTTCACCTGGTTGAACCAGCAGGATTTCACCGACCAGCGTCCGACGTAATTCCTCGTTGCCTTCAGGGCTTCGGCTTAAGAGCAGGAAACTCGCGGCCGCCGCCACCACATACACGATGCCGATCAGCGCCTCCTGAGGTACCCGACCCGCCTTCCGTCCGGGGCGGGTCAGTGTCAGGATGCCGGCTCCCGCCAGCGTGAACCCGCCTGACCAAACCGTGGTCTGCCAATCGTGGGCGTCGTGCCCCAATAGAATGGCCATGCAGATTCCCAGCGCTGCAACTTGAGCAAGCGCGAGATCAACAAATATGATCTCGCGCCGTACAATATGGAGTCCCAGATACACGAGAAGGCCGGGGAGCAGAAGGCAGGCCACAAACGGCCACTTCATAATCTCGAAAGCCTCGTTCATGGTTTCCGTTCCCCTGCCAGGGCGGCTGACAAGGTTCCCACAAGATGATCCATGAATTCAATGTACCCGGCTTCCGTCCCTTTGATACCGCCGGGATACTGGGTAAAGTCCAAAACCACGGCCCCCGTTTTCGACGCCACAGTCTCCGCAGTCTTCCGGTTCTGGTATGGTTCGATCAGGATCACGCGGATTTTCTCACGCTTCATGGTGCCGACAATATCAGCCAAATGGGAGGGAGATGGAGGAATGCCCGGTCGCGGCTCCAGAAAGAGGTCTATCGTAAGGTTGAACCGGCGCGCAAAATAGGGCCACGAGTTGTGGAAGGCTACAAGACGCGTCCCTTTGAACGGCTCCAATTGCTTCTGCCACGTCACTAGTTTCTCATCAAGGCGCTTGGTGAACGCAACCAGACCCGCCCGGTATTGATCAGCGTGTACGGGATCTGCTACGGCCAAGGCGTTGCCAATCCGTTCCGCCACCTGTCGTGCATTCACAGGATCGGTCATGTAATGGGGGTTGCCCATGGCATGGATGTCGCCTTGGGCACGATCCCGGATGGAGGGGACCTCAAGGAGCGAAAGTCCCTCCGAACAGGCAACGTGCGCAGGGCGACCCAGGACCAACCGTGGATTGCGTGATCCGTCAATCAACGGTGGTAGCCAACCAACCTCAAGTTCCGCCCCTCCCTCGATCAGCAGGTCGGTTCGCGAGAGTTTGGCGATGTAACTCGGTTTTGGGGTGACGAAGTGGGCGTCTTCCCCTGGTTGGGCAAGGACTGTGACAGCGACGGCCTCGCCTCCGATCTCGCGGGCTATGGCCCCAAAATCAGAAGTGGCGGCGACCACATTCAGCCGTTTTTCAGCGGCGAGAAGTGGCTGGCAGAGAGACAGGGCAATAGTGAGTATGTAGATTATTTGCTTATTCATAATGATGATTCCTTTCGGTTAAAACTTGTGTGCGGCATGGGCTCCAAGGGACAGCATCCACTGGAGGCAGACTTCAGCAACATCCTGTTTGCCGTCGGAAGTTTCATACGTGCCTTCGTTGATTTGCAGGCGTATACGCGAGAATTCCGTCGGCGAGAAATCCACCATCACGCCGGTCCGGTAACTGCTCCCGAAGCTTTCGGATGTCCCGTCGGGCAAGCCTGACTCATTTGTGAGGCCGACCTGTTCCCAGCGGAGCCCGCCGCGCCAGCGCGGGAGAAATCCGTAAAGGGCCTGGACATAATACCCGTCCTGATTGTCCGTCCTGCGGTTCCCAACTAACGCCGGAGCCAAATCATGGGCGACAACATCGAGCGCCTTTTGGCGGTTGAAATATTCGCCCTGAAAAATGAAATCACCCTGGCCATAGGCGTAAGGTGCATTGTATTTGTAAACAAAATCGCCGCCCCAGAATGAATTCTCGCCATCCAACCAGTGGTCCTCTTCGCCATCCCCATTGCCGTCATGGGCTTCCTGATGCGTTCCGGAAGCGCCGAATCCGCCGAACTGCAGGGCATGATTTCCAGGCAGATTGGGACTGCATTTCATCCATGCAACACCCAGTCGGGGCCCGTCGTGGGTTGGCAAGGGCGTCTCGCCGTTGTAAGCGAACATTGTTTCATTGTCGCCTTGGAAGGCCTCGACGCCGGCGAGGAGGAAGAACGGAGTGGCGGCCAGCCATGTGGCCTGAACCCCCTTGTCGTTCAGTCCGTGATCGCCGAGGCAGAGTTTGTAAATCAGGGGCTGGTCGGTGAAGTCCCACTGGTGCGAATGTTGGGCGTTGAGGTAGCCGAAGTCGCTGAAAAACTTGCCTCCCCGCAACTTAAATCCATAAGGCAGGCCTGTCGTTTCCATCTCGGCGGTCTCGAGTTCCGCACCCTCTTCACCAACTGCGGCAATGGCCGATCCTTTGAAATACGGGTCTGCGTTGGCGGATAGTTGCAGTTCCAGGTGACGCAGATTGAATCCTTCTTCAACGCCGTGATGATGATGTTCTTCATCACCATGGGTATGTCCGAACCCGGACATTTCCTCCAGGAGGTGGCTGACCCCCTCATCAGAGTCGTCAGCGTGATAGAACATGTCCACGACGACGGAGAGATCGGGATTAAAGGCAGCAAGTCCACCGGTTTGAGGGGTGCTTTGGGCAAAAGCCGTGGGCGTCCCTGCGATAACGAAGACCGCGAAAAGAAAAAGAACGGGAAAGAAACGAAAAATCATGAGAATCCTCCTGATAAAAAGTTAAGAAATGCGGGCAAAACCCGACGTTCGACAGACTGCAACGGTTCGCAAGTTAGCAGCCAGCAGGAGGAGCGCGCGCCTGGGAAAAACTACAAGGCGTGGCGGATAGAAAGGTTGAATCAGCCGGCAGAACTATGCCAAAGACCATGCAAACGGAGTTTAGCGTGATGGGCGATTGCGAGGTGATGCAGGGGGTATTGAGGATCTGGCAAATAGGGCATTGGTGGGAATCGCCCTTGGAATCGCAGTGTGCTTTGCAATTCGCCTCATGGACAGCGGGGATGACGATTCCACCGATAAACAGCAGAAGCAAAGACAGGCCTATGGTTTTTGTCAGTTCCCTGAACATAATCCTAAGTTTCTAGAATGTGTTGAGAGCAAAAGCAAATACGACAATTATTTCACGCCTCGTTTGACCATCAGAACCATGTCTTCATTGAGGCTTTGCAGGTCTTCCTCGTGCATGACCTCGTCCTGGAGGATTTGCAGGGCCATGTTGTAGGTCACCGGGTCTCTATCCCTGGTGAACTTTAGCAAATCATTGTAGTGCTTGATGGCACACTGTTCGCCGCGGATATTCTGGCCAAGGATAACTTGCACGTAGGGATCCTTCGGCGCGTCGTAGTCGCAATTTGTCAGCTTCATCCAGGCATCGGGGCTGAGCGAGGGGGTGCCGCCCAGTTGGATGATCCGGTCGGCGTCCATGCCCGCATGGCGGAGTTCATCCGCCGCATGCTGGGTCAGTTCGGCCATGACTGCATCCTTCATGGGACCTTTCACCACTTTGGCGCCCAACCAGTATTGGTAGTAGGCGAGCCATTCATCACAATACAGCTTGTTAAGCATCAAGATGATTTTGTCAGCGTCCTTGACAATATGTCGTCCTGTGGTGCCCATGATGACCTCCTGTTTGTCAGTACATACCTGGATTTTGCACCGA
>JBIJCW010000008.1:0-29715 GCA_044344495.1 Kiritimatiellia bacterium
TCGCATTATGCCCGAACCCGGAGCAGCCGCCTTGACATAGATCAATGTTTTGAAAAATCAATCTTTCCCCAACAATTCCCTCAGCGCCCGGTAGTCCGTCTTCCCCGTCCCCAGTAACGGAATCTGATCCACCTGCCGCACCAGCCGGATGTTGTGCAACGCCGAAAGCCCCGCCGCCCGGAGACAACCGTTGACCTCTTCCCGCTCGACACTCCGAACCGTGAACAACACCAGTTCCGGATTCAACTCCACCGGCGTCGACTCCACCGCCAGCACCGGCCCCTCGTCCGAGGCCTTCGCATAACGCCGCGCCAACACCTCCTCAATCGCCGGCAGCGAAATCATCTCCCCGCCCAGCTTCACAAACCGCTTCAGCCGCCCGGCGAACGTCAGCAACCCGCCTCCCCCCTCCACCACCAGATCCCCGGTGCGATACCACGACTTCCCCTCAAACTCCACAAACGGCGACGCCCCCTCATAATTCAGGTACCCGCCAAAAATACTGGGGCCCCGGACCAGCAACAATCCCGCCCGCCCCGCCTCCACCCGCCTCCACTGCTCCACGTCCACAATCGCATACTCCACTGAGGGCAGTACCCGCCCGATCGTCCCCTTGCGCGGCGCCTGCTCATCATTCACCGACACCACCGGCGAACATTCCGTAATGCCATACCCCTCCACCACCTTCACCGACGGCCACAGGCGCTCCACCAAACCGTAGGTCGAGTCCGGACACTTCTCCGCCCCTGTAATGACCGCCCGCAACGTATCCAGTTCGGTCCCGGTCACCGCCCGTAGAATCCCGGCCAGAAATGTCGGCGTCCCCGCCAACAACGATACCCGGTAGACCTGGATCATCCGCGCCACAATACCCCCTTCCGTCGGATTCGCATGGTAAACCACGGGGACCCCCGCGCACACCGGCAACAACAGCGTAATCGTCAACCCGAACGAATGGAACGGCGGCAGGATCCCGATCAGCCGGTCATCATGCCGGAACGGAAACCGTTCACTCAGGTCACGAAGGTTGGTCAGCAGGTTGTCATGCGTCAACGGCACCGCCTTGGGCAGACTTTCGGAACCGCTGGTGAACAGGACCACCGCCGTCGCCGGCATGGACACCCGGCCCAGCCGCCGCCGCCAACCCAACCGGGCCGCAACCCAGGCCTTCGCCTTGTCCACCGCCCCGATCCGCTTCCCCACCGCTTCCAGATGCACAAAGCGTTCCTTCAGCGCACCCAAGTCTCCCATCCCCGATTCGATCCGCCGCACCACCTGCTCCGAGGTCACCACCCGCTGCACCCCCAGCCGATCCAGCGAATGCAGCATGTTGCGCACCCCCACCGTCCAGTTGACCATCACCGGAATCTTGCCCGAGAACAACATCGCCACATAAAGCACCGTCGTCGTCGCCGACGCCGGCATCATGATCCCGACGTACTCGCCCGGCAACGCTTCCAGATGCGGCTTGAGCGCCCAAACCCCCGTCAGGATATCGCGATAGGTTCTCACCCCGCCCACCTGGTCCGCCAGCACCACCCGGTCCGGATCGCGGGCCATTTGCTCCAGCATCACCTCGCCCAGCGAACGCCCCGCGGGCAACGCCGCGCGCCCCCCCTCCTTCGGCGGGCGTAACCAACCGGGTCCCGCCGGCTTGAGCTGAACCGGCCCCGACAATAGACTGCCCCGCGCCGCCTGCATCACATCCCCCACCGTCTCGATTCCGGTGCCATCCCCCACCTGAAACCCGAACTCGGACTCAATCCATAGCGCCAGATCCACGATGGAAAGACTGTCCATGTTCAGGTCGCGCGCCAGATGATCCTCCACCCCGATACGGGACCGGCCGCTGAGTTTTTTCAGATGCTCCACCACTAGATCGCGCGTGGCCACCGGGATATCCTCCACGGAACCGGAAAGAACGCCGCCTTCCGGTTCAGGCAATTCGCGAACGCCGCCCTTCTCCCACGGCGTATACGGCACATGAACCGCGGCAGGCGCCCCGGCATTATAAAATCGCTCCAGATAGCGGTTCAACTCCGCCCGGCCCCCACCACGCGGCAAATCGCCCGGTTCCACCAACTCGATCGAGACCTGCCGTTTCGGCACAAAGAAGATCAGACTCGCCAGCACCGACCGGATCGCCGCGACCAATACCCGCCCCAGATCCGGCGCCTGACCCGAGACACGACTGAACCGGCTGCCCCATAACCCCCTCGTCCGGACCAGCACCACCCGGCACTCCGGCGCCTCCGCGAGAATCGTCTCGACCGCGCTCGCCGCCGCCAGGTCCTCCGTCTTGCGCCGCGCAAGATGACCTGCCGGATAGAGCAACACATTCTCACCGCGCCGCAACGCCTCCGCACAGGCCCGGATCCCCAGCAACACTTCGTCCCGCGCCGCAACACCATTCAGCACAGGATCAGGGATCGTGATGACCCCCACCTTTCCGGCCAGCCAACCCACCCCGGGCCGCCCCACCTGATCCCGATCGGCCAGCGGCCGAACCCGGAACCGCCGGTGCAATTCGGAGACCACGATCGGCGGATCGATCAGCGCCGGATGATTGGGCAGAAAGAGTATGCCCTGCTTCCCCCGCAACGCCACCGCCTCAACCCCTTGCAGCCGGATCCGATACCGCAACCGCAGCAACCCCCTGACCATCTCCCTCAACAAGGCCGCTATCATTGTATTCCGCCACACGCTGCTTGTTGGACTCTGCTTGTCATATCACCATTCACGCCTTCCCCCTCACACCCTCACGCCCATACGCCCACTTCAATACCACGGCCACCACGAGCGTCAGCGCACCGGTCCACGCAAATCCCGTCGTCGGGAGGCAATGGGCATTCAGGAAGTTGGCCACGAACCCCGACAGGAAAATCCCCCCGAATACGGCGAAATTGACCGCCGCCAGCACCGCACCCTTCTCATGTGCCGCCGGCCGCACCTGCAGGAAACTCTCCACCGGAATCAACAACAGACCACCCGCCACGCCAATCAGCAGGGTCAGACCAAACAACACCGGCATTGCCAGTGCCCGGTCAAGCCGGGGCACCATCAACATGGCCAGCATGAACAGCCCCATCAACGCCGCACCGACCGGAACCCCGCGATACCACCTCGCCCCGGTCAACAACCGCCCACCCAGAAAACCGCCAATCCCGATCCCCACCAACTGGCTGGCCACCAAGCCGCTGGTCATCGTCTTTCCGAGTTGGAACTGCTGGATGCCCATCGGATTAAGAATCAACACCCCAATGGATCCGCCAAACCATAACAACACATCCGCTCCCACCGTCGCACCCAGGATCGGATCACGCAGGATGGCCCGCAACTGCCGGAAAATGCTTAGCACTCCGTTCCACGGAAACGGGGCCCCTGGATTCGCCGCCGGCCGGTGCGGCACCCCGAAACTCACCACCAACCCGGCCAGCGCCACCGCCACCACCGTGATCCCCACCAGCCACCGCCCGCGCTCAATGCCCGCCCACGTCCCTGACCGGTCCAGCACCACCCCCGCCAAAGCCACCCCGCCCAAAATCGCCACCGTCACCAACATGCGCAACACCGCATTGGCCCGCGGCACATATTCCGCCGGATACAACTCCGGCAGACTGCCGTTCAACGCCGGACTGAAGAATGTCGCCTGGATGCCCATGATCGCCAACATGGCGAAAAGCAGCCACCAATGCCCCAGGCAAACCCCGATGGCGCCCACCAGCATGGCAATGAATTCCATCCCCTTGGCCGCTATCACCACGTTGCACTTGGGAAAACGATCCGCCGCCCAACCCGCTGGCGCCGCCAACAGGACAAACGGCAACGTAAACACCGCCACCGCAAATCCCTGCATCGCCGTCTGTCCCGCCGCCACCGCCAGGATCAGGGCCGCCTGCTTGAAAAAGTTGTCGTTGAAAACCCCCATCGCGTATGCGCCTGCCATGCAGAAAAACCGCCCGCGCGCCCTCTGGATCACATCAACATTATCAATCATTGCTAATCACCCCATGCTTGTCCGCACACTCTACCGCGCCACCCCCACGTTGAGCAAGCCGATCCCCGTGACCTCGCGTCACAAGGGCCTGAGTGTTTTGACGATCCCCGCAGCCTCGCATCACAGGGGCCTGAGTGTTTTGACGATCCCCGTGACCTCGTGTCACGGGTGAAGGAAGTTGAGTAAAAGGCGTACGGTGTGTAGCACCGTAATTCCAACATCAGTCGCCAAAACTCCGGGATGCGCCCGGCATCCTGTGTCCCGCCGCAATTTTGCCGTTCCCATGCCGCACCCCGCCGTGTAGTATGGCATCGAAGATGTGAATTCACGCTGGAGGAAGCTATCATGACCACCCCCATCGCACCGCCTCCTCACGGGTTCGACGCCCACTGCCACCTGCAGGATGACCGCCTGATCCCGCATCTCGACGCCGTCATGGAACGCGCCGCCCAGGCCGGCGTCACCTCCCTGATGTGTTGCGGCACCCGCGAAACCGACTGGCCCGCCGTGACCGGCATCGCCGCCCGCTTCGCCGCCGTCCGGATTTCCTTCGGCCTGCATCCCTGGTATGTCATGGACCGCACCAGCCAATGGATCGACACCCTCCAAGGCCTCTTGCAGGATCATCCGGCCGCCATCGGCGAAATCGGCCTCGACCATGCCCTCGACCAGGAAACCTTTACCGCCCAGGAGGAGGTCTTCCTTACCCAACTTACCTTGGCCACCGAACTGGAGCGCCCCGTCTCCGTGCATTGCCGCCGTGCGTGGGGCCGCCTGATGGAATTGCTCGATGACCACGGCTGGCCGCCCCGCGGCGTCCTCTTACACTCCTACTCAGGCGGACCCGGCCTGGTCGCCGCCCTCGTCCACCGCGGCGCCTGGTTCTCGTTCTCCGGCGCCATCACCCACGACAAGAACCTCCGCGGCCGCGACGCCGTGATCGCCGTCCCCGAGGACCGCCTCCTGGTGGAAACAGACGCCCCCGACCTCATGCCCAACCTTGTCGCCCCCCCAGACGCTTCTCCTTTGGTTCCGGAAGTGAGACATTTCTTCCACCGGCATCACTCCGACCCCATCAACGAACCCGCCAACCTCCCGATCATCACCGCCGCCATCGCCTCCCTCCGGAAGTGGACCCCGGATCATGCCACCCAAATCACCCGGCAAAATGCAGAAACATTCTTCGGTCCCTGAATGATGCAGGGGGGCGCGTTCGACGTCCCCGGCAAACACATTCTCTCCCGCCCGCCCTTCCGCCCGCGGCGCCGGCAGTTTCAGTCCATCAACGCCTTCCCGCAAACTCACCAACGCCTCCACTTTCGGAACATACATCCGGGTCTCCAGCGGCAAATGATGCCCAATGGCGCCAAACGTCCGAAGACCACTCTTTTCCTTCTCGAGGGACTCCTGCACCCGCCCCTCCCCGGCGTTGAAGGCGGCAACCGCCAGCGGCCACGACCCGAACTCACCGTGGAGAAACCTCAGGTACTGCGCCGCCGCACGCGCCGACTTCTCAGGGTGCTTCCGCTCGTCTATCGGAAAGGTCCGCAGTCCGAACCGCTTCGCCGTGGCCGGCATGAACTGGAAAAGCCCGACCGCCCCACCCGGATTCCTGGCATTCGGATTCATCGTGGACTCCACCTCCGCAATCCAAACCAGTTCCGTGGGGACCCCTTCCTGCCGGAACACCGCCTTGAGCCGCGGCACCAGTGCACCCGCTCCAACCGGTGCCGCCCGCCCCGCCAACTTCCGCTTCCACGCCACCCCGCTCTGCGTCGCCGCCTGGCGCCGCACGGACACCGTTGCGGGAACCGCCGCCACCACCGGCTTCTTCGCCGGCACCAGATGCACCTTTCGCCCAGTCACCACCGGCGGCGGACGCGGCGGCGGCACCGGAAGCGCCGCGGAAACAGGAATGCGACGCTCCACATCACCGGCCATCTCCAGATAATCCAGGCGCTGACGCAACCAGGCGGCATAGTCCTCGCCTCCCGGCACACGCTCCAGTAACCGGGCCCCCGCCTCCGCGTACGGCATAAAGTCCGCCATGTCCTCCAGCGAACCCTTGTCCAGAATCTCCTGTAGCCGCCCCCAGAACTCCGTCCATTCCGCCGGAGGCGGTATCTGCACCTGGCTCAAAAGATCAACGGGGACATTGTCCCGCACCCACTCCGTTCCCGCCGAAATCATGGATTCAAAATCAATCTCCTGTGCCTGCGTCACAGGGGCCACCGAAATCACCGGCATCATCGCCAAGGCGGCGATCACCAATCCTGGAATCCCGAACCGCATCCCTGGATGTCGTTTGTGCATATCGAACTGAATGAACCCATTCCAACGTTGGAGAGACAACCACCACCCCATTCACCCGTCACTCCCTTATTCCTGAACCCTGAACCCTCAACCCTTCTTCCCCTGCCCGCCCCCCAACACCCGCTCGGAATACAGGAACTTCAACACCGAAAACAGAACGACATTCATCAACTGCACCGCGAGATAATGGAGCCCGACCCTGTTGACAAGCAGGTAATACACACCCCAGTCCGCCATCCGGAAAAACGCGATCCCCGCCACAAACGCCCCGAACTCCGCCATCAGCGACTTGTCGCTCTTCTTCTCGAACACAAACCACCGGCATAGGAAGAAGTTGATCGTCACCTGGAACAACAGCACCAGCGCATAGGCCGGCCCCTTGGGGATCCCCCATTGCGTCACCAGCAACCAATTCAGCGGCACCGCCACCAGGAACGAAGGCAACCCCGCCGCCAAGAATTTAACCAGTTTGATCAACCGCCCCATCGGCAACCGTGTAGTCCCGCATTCCGCATTCCGAATTCTGGATTCTGGATTCTGGATTCTGTTTTCCGGCTTTCCCATTAACCCGCCCCCATCAACCATGCCCCACTCCCCGCCCGCCCCGCGCCCGGCGCAACAGGTAGAGATTCTCCTCGCCAATCCGGCGCTGGGATTTAACCAGTTCGCCCAGGACCGCCAGCAGGAAACACAGGAACCCGCCCAGGGCCAGCACCGCCAACAAAATCAACGACGGCAGATGCGTACGCCCCGGTTCCGGCGTCACATAGACCAGATAAAGGAAGCGCAGACCAAGCCCCAGCGATCCCGCCATCAGCAACACCCCCAGCGAGGAAAAGAACCGCCCCGGCCGGTAAAGCACAAACATCGTCAGCATCGTTCCCGCCTGCTTGCGAATGTACTCGGGAACACTCTTGAACAGGCGCGATGGCCGCGTCGTGGGGTTCACCCCGATATCCACCGACGCCACCCGCAACCCCATGTTGCCCGCCTGGATCAGCGTTTCCATGCAGTAGGAGAACGAGGAGTAGATGAACACCCTCTGACAGGCCTCGCGCGAAAACGCGCGGAACCCCGATGCCGCATCCCGCACCGTGGTCTTGGAGATGTGCCGCAGCGTCCAACTCCCCGCCAGTTGCAGCAGTTTCTTGACCGGCCCGAACTCGGGATGCTCCACAATCGGCCGGCTGCCCACCACCAGGTCCGCCTGGTTGGCCAGGATCGGCGCCAGCAGCTTGGGAATATCCGCCGCACGGTACTGGTTGTCGGCATCCGTGTTGACCACGATGTCCGCGCCCAGTTCCAGCGCCTTCTCGATGCCATTGGCAAACGCACGCGCCAATCCGCGGTTGCTGCCAAGGCGCAACACGTGGTGCACCCCCACCTCCCGCGCCACGTCCGCCGTCCGATCGGCACTCCCGTCATCCACCACAAGATATTCCAGCACATCCACGCCGGGGATGGCCCGGGGCAGATCCCGTACCGTGGCGGGTAACGTCTTTTCCTCGTTGAAACAGGGTATCTGGATGATCACTTTCATATCAAAGTCCCGTATATACCGTCTTGGCGCTGAAGACGCCATCCACAAGTTTCGAAGTCACCTCGCGCCGCACCTCGCGGCCCAACGCCAGATCCTCGGCATGGAAACTATCCGCACTGGCCACATGCCGCTTGGACGATCGCGGTGCCTGGACCACCGACACTCCACCGGGCAACCCCGAAATCCGGTCCTCCACTTCAATGGAGCCCCCCCTGAAGGTCACCCCCCGTTCGAAAGCATAACCCGCCGCGCCCTTTTTGAAAATCAGCAGATTCTTGAGCGGCCCGATCAACTTCCGCCCGAACACACGACTCAACACCCTCAACGCGATATGCTTCACCGGCGCACTCTCATGTTCCCGGTTCGGCACCAGACACCCCGCCACCACATACCGGTCCCCTTCCCGTACCCACGTCCATGCATCCGACCACCAGTGGTTGACGTACTGCACCGCCCCAACTTTCACCACCCACCCAAAATCCGATACCCTCCCTGCGCCGCCGTCCGCCGTCAAGACCCCGCCCTTCTTCATCGAAAGAATCGCCGCGTAGGTGCGCCCGCCATCCGCCAGCAGGACATGCCCGCTTTCCTCCAGCACCTGATCGGTCGCCACCCGTCTTGCGGCCTGTTCACTACCCAATCCCGCCGCTTTCAGAATCGGCAGCGCCCGCACCAGCGAATGCCCCATGTAATGCGAGAGATAACGGTCATCCATGGCCCGCAAGAAATGGCCGACCTCCCCCACATTCCGATAGAGGATGGTCAACACCCTCGCGGCCAGTTCACTCTCTGCCTTGAGGTGGCATTCGCCGCTTACCGCTCCCCCCAGGAACCGCGCAACCCCATACGGCAGTATATAATCCGTGTTGCGCGCATTATGCATCCCGATCCCGCCACCCAGCGCCTGCACATAGCGCCCGATGCACCGCAATCCGGCCGCCGCCGACTCGCGGTAACGGACATCGCCGGTCGCATCAAAACAATCCCAGAGACAATCCAGCGTCACCGACAGATACCCAAGGTCGGGCCCGCCATATTCCATGTACCATCCCTCGGCCGTCTGCAACTTCAGGGTCTTCCCGGCGATCTTCGCCAACGTATCCTCGGGTACCAGCACAGGATAAACACGCCGCAACCAAATCAGCGCCGCCAGCCCTGCCACCTGTTGATTGGCCGCCTCTGGCTCAAACCGCTGCATCAACTGCCGCGCCGCCACCCGCGCCCCCGCCTCGACATCAGCAGGCGGAACCACGCCCGCCGCCACCAGTTTCATCACCGCCAGCGTCGAAAACGCCAGCGGCGGATATCCTTCTTCATAAGGATAATACTCCTCAAAGGCGCCAGTCCGGACCGCCCGCACATTCCAGAACCGGCAAGCCGCCGCCGCCAACTCCCGGATGGCCGCATCCTCTTTCGCCGCCAACCAAACCGTATACGCGCCCTGCTGCAAAATGATCGAGGCAAAATCCCGGATCCGGTAATGCCACCAATCCCGGTCAAAACAACCAAAGGCCGGCGAATTGGGATCGCGGCAGGCCTGCGTCAGCAGCCGCGGCAAAACCCGCTCCACCACCCCTTCCAACTCCACCACCCAGTTGTGTTCATTGTCACTCATAACGTATCCTTGCACGATCTACCGTAGCATGCCCTGTTCGCCCGCGCTCCATGAACCATTAACCCTGCATCTCATCCTCATCGTCCCCAGCGCCTTGCGCTTCGTCGGCTTGCTCATCGCCTTCCACGTCAACCTGAGCCGGTTGAACACCGGCCCGATCACCCGCTCCGGCAACCGTGCCACCATCCACCGCGCCAACCGCGTTGACCCCATCAGGAACAATGACGATACCACTATCTCCACCGCCACCCGCGACCAGGCCATCGTCTCCGGCCGGATGTCATACACCGGCGCCTTCCTCCCGAAGAACACCCGCAGGCGGTTACGGATGAATCCGCCCCGCTTCTTGAAATCCATCATGTGCCCGTGCATCGCCAACGCCCGCAGGGGATCCTCAGGCTCCGTCGCCAGCAACCCCAACCCCTCCATCTCCCGCACCACCGCCTCCATCTCGTCACTGCGCGTCACGATCACGGAGTGACCGCCGCCCAGACTCTCAAACCGCGGCGACCACGCATCCCCAACCGACAAATCCGCAAACTCGTTGGCAAAGTCCACACTCTGCAGACTGTTCTGCGTCACAAAGAAAGGAATCAGGAAATTGTAGTAGAATTTCTTGGAGCGAAACACCTTGCCCGAGGCCAGCCGGATCTCCATGTACCCCGGCCACTCCCCCGCCCGCCACTTGAGCGACTCCACCCGGTCCGCCCCCGGCTTCACCCCCTTGGAGCGAAGATAACATTGGATCGCCGCCGGATAGATGGCCGTCCCTGTATACGGACCCAGCACATATTTGACCTGCAGCGCCTGTGGATGCCCTGCCAACTGCAACTGCCGCAAGGCCGCCGCCTGATCGGGCAGACACGTCATCGCATACCGCTTCCCCGGTTCAAGGCGAGGCAGGATATCCAATACCGAAACCGGGACATAGACCGACTGCGCCCCCGCCAGAATCTCATCGCGGGTGGCCGCCAGAACCGCACGCGCCTTTTCGGGCTCGGGGACCCCCTGCCGCACCACCACCGCCGCATCAATCCGCCTCGTCTCCAGCAGGTGAATCAACACATGCGTCATCACCCCGCCCGAGGCACCCGCCCGCCGAATTTCCTCATTCGCCGAATGCCCCGTGCGCACCGCCTTGAAACAACCCAGCAACCAGTTCTCCGGAATCTGCCCGTAATGCCGACGATACAACGCGGCATGGGGAATGCCTTTCCCGGGGCATACCGTCCACGCCAACTCCGGCAGGTCGGCGCCCGCCGGAAAGACCGGAATCGGTCCGAATGGCGTATCGGTCATGGCGGCCCGACCCGCCGCCTCCAACGCCACGCACGCCCCGCAGCCGGTACAGATACCGGCCTCCACCACCTCCCGCGCAAGTCGCTCCGTCACCGTTGCTGTCATATCGGTCAAGACTATAGCCGCTCGCCCCTGTTTTTCGACAACTCTTTTCACATGAGCCAAAGCCGCGCCTAAACTTCCGACGCTTACGCGCGGATGACATGCGTACCCACGGTGTACGGCGTCGCAGGAGCTTGCTGCTCTGCGAAGTAGCGCACCCCGCTACGTAGCACGAGCCGTCCTCCAGAATACGTCAGCGAAACACTGTGGATGATCCCCGCTGGAGGGCGGAGCTCCTGCGACGCCGTGGTAATCGGGATGCCAAGGTTGTCACCTTAACATCGGCACACCCTTCTGGACTCACGCCGTTGCATGGACAGCGCTGCGTTCGAATTGGATGACGATCTCGCGCTGGTACAGTTCCTCGCTCAGCAACCGCGTCACGAGTTCGAAGGCAACCTTGTAAACAAGATGGCGCTGACGGTCCTCCGCCTCAAACTTCCCGCGCACCCTCTTGCGGTTCCAGAGTCCGTCGGGGACCCGCGCCCACTCCAACAACCACGCCAGCAGAAAAGGCATGAGTTCGGCATCAATATCCGGAAGGTCTATCTCGTGCAATGTCGCCGCTTCACCGCCCCCCACCAACCGGAGCCGCACCCCCGCTGGCGGCCCGATCAGATCCAGAACGCCCATCGCATCATCGATGACCACCTGGGCATCCTCGGTTTCCAATTTGCGCATGTCCCTTTGCAGGATCATCTCGGGAACCAGCAGATCGGCCACCAGGTTGCCGCCGCAGGTGGCGACCATGGCAACCTGCGTTCCCGCCGGGTAATCGTTCGCCACCTCATCCAACAGGCAACTCCAGAACTTGGCGGCCGTATTTTCATACGGAAACCCGTTCACATGCAGCATCTTGGCGCCGTACGCCCCCGCTGCCGCCCCTTCGTTGTTGTTGTTCAGTAAGCCCGCCATGTCAATCCCCTGCGTCAAAGTTTACCATCTCACTCGGCCCCCACACAACAAAAAGGCCCCGCCATCAGGCAGGGCCTCACTCCTCGTCGGAACCGGAATGGCTTACCGCTGTGGTTTTGCCGCCGGAGCGCCGCGCCGGGGCGGCGTCACAATCTCATACAGCCGCATGGTCTTGGTGTCATACCAGTAACTGCGATCACGCGACACGGAATACTTGTCCTTGAGGGTCTTGTCCAACCGGTCCATCTCAACCTGCTTCTCCCTCAGGACGCGACTGAAAACCTGAAGTTCTTCAGCCGTCATCCGCTTCCCGGCCGCCAACCCCGCAAACTGTTGCGTCTGCGCATCATCCTTGAGCTGCATGTGCACACGCTGCTCGAACACCATCGTGGTCTCCATCGCGCTCTCGGCGCTCGCCGCACCCGTCGCATTCGTGGCGGTCGTGGTGGTCGTGGTCCCCCCGGCTTTCGGCACCTGCTCATAAATGGTCTTGGTCTTGGGATCGTAACGGTAGTTGCCCTTCTCGGTCACCCCGAAAATCTTCTTCAGTTCACCGTCAAACCTGGCCATTTCGCGACGCTTTTCCTCGCCCAGCATGGAAAGCACACGCAATTCCTCGCCAATGCCGCGCTTGGCCGAGAACAACTGCATGAGTTCCTTCTCCGATGCCTTGTCCGGGACCAGCAGGTGGTACCGCTTCGTGACGTTGGTCGTCGCCGCATCCGACTCCTCCGAGGACTTCTTGTCATCGCCGGAAAACGGCCAGGCCTGCCCCATCAAAGGCATCATCACCACCCCAAACAACACCAGTCGCATGATAGATTTCACAGTAAAGTTCCTTCCAGCCCAAGCCAACCCCGGGCACTACCTCTTGCTATGACATCTCCCCGTGACCGTCAAGGTAATTCTCCTGTTGTAGCATCCGAGTTTGAACAGAAGAAGGTTGAACCAAGGCGCACATTGATCCGCCCACGGCGAGGGGGATCATCGCCCGCCCTGGACCAGCGCGGCCAGTCCCGCCTTCAAGGCATCACGGGCCGGCCCGGCTTGCCGCAGAATAGACCCCACCTTGTCAAACGCCAGAAGATCAACGTTGTAGATCTCGGGCTTGATATAGAGATCCGGCGGAGTGCTTTTCCTTTTTTCGGCAATGATCGTGTTCTGCATGATGTCGAACATCCCCATGATCGACCGGAACACATGGGGCCGTTTCTCGATGCCACCCCCCAGATACCCCATCACGTCCACCGCCACCACATAGTCACAGCCGGTAATGACATCGTGGGGTACCGGATTGACACCCCCGCCATCCACCAGCACGCGCCCGTTGACCCGGATCGGGGTGAATAGTCCCGGCAACCCCATGCTGGCGCGAATGGCGGGCAGCAGAAGGCCCGAATCCAAAACCACTTGCCGGGACGCCCAAAAGTCCGTCGCCACCACCTTGAGCGGAATCTTCAACGCCCCGAAGTCCGTCACCCCCATCGTTTCGCATAACCGCTGGACAAACCGGTCCCCTCGAAACACACCATGGGACCCCAACTCCAAATCCTTGAATTCAACCCATTTCAGAATGGCCTTGATATTCTGGAGTCCGCGCCGGGTGGCCGCCCCCGCACCGACAATCGCATGCACCTCCTCCAGAATCAGCCGCGCCGGCATCCCGGATGCATAAAGCGCCCCGATCACCGCCCCCATACTGGTTCCGGCAATGCAATGCGGACGGAGGCCCAACTCATCAAAAACCTCCAGCATCAGGATATGCGCCAGCCCCCTCGCGCCGCCCCCTCCCAATGCAATTCCTATCTTCATGGTCATAGCCTGTTCCCCATCCAACCCATTCCCAACCATCAACGTCTCAATCCCGCTCTGCCGGAATGCAACCATCATGGCATCTCCCCACCCGATCAGCAAACACTCTCGGTCAACCCCGACTGAATGCCTTGACATTCCAGCCCCGAGGCGTAATCAATATCACCCTAACTGCAGCAGGAGAGACTGATGAATGACAGCTTGTTCGACATGATGATCCGTGGGTGGCCGGTGCTGACTGTTCTTCTGGTGATGTCCATCTTCTCGATGACCATTATCGTCGACCGGGTGCGTGTGATCCGCCGCTGCAAGGTGAACGAACGCTCCTTCATGGCGCGTCTGCTCCGCATACTCTCGGAACAGGGCCAGGGGGCCGCTTTGGACTTCTGCCGCAAGTATGATTTCCCCATCGCCATGGTCTCCGCCGAGGTCCTCCTGCAAACCGGCGGCCGGGAAGCCAAGGAACGGGCCATGCAGCACGGCATCCAGGCGCAAACCCGGGAACTGGAATCCATGGTCCCGGTCCTCGGCACCGTCGCAGGCACCGCCCCGTTTGTCGGCCTCTTCGGCACCGTCATCGGCATCATCAAGGCGTTCGCCAGCATCTCGGCCAATAGCGGCGGCGGCCCCGAGGTCGTGTCCGCCGGCATCTCCGAGGCCCTCATCACCACCGCCTGCGGCCTCGTCGTCGCCATCCCCGCCCTCATTGGTTACAACTACTGCATCCACATGAGCGAGGTGCTGATGACCGATGTGGAACTCCTCGTGTTCGATCTCATCGAAGTCCTGTGCCCCGAAAACCGGACCGAAGGCAGACACGCGTGAAGACCCCCTCGAAAGCCTCCAAAAAACAGCGCATCATGGCGGAGATCAATATGATCCCGTTCATCGATATATCGCTCGTCCTGCTTCTGATCTTCATGATCATGACCCCGCTCATGGTCCGCTCGCAGTTGAAAATCAACCTCCCGAGCACCCGGAATACCCAGCAGGATGAGGCGCCGAAGAAAACCATTCAGGTCCAGGTGGACCGCGCAGGCACCGCCTATCTTTCCGGTCTGCCCGTGGCCCCCGACCTGCTGGAAAGCCGCCTCCGCCAATTGCTGACAGACCCGAATCAACCCGTGGTTGTTGAGGCCGACAAGGATGTCCCCTTCCAGCACGTCGTGAACGTCATGGATGCCGCCAAGCACATTGGCGCCCTCAAACTCGCCGTCTGCGTGACAAAGAAGGGTCCGAAAGGCAAGTAACCGCCCGCTCGGCTCAATCTGCACTCTGAACTTTTGGCGGCTTCCTGGCCGGTTTCAGGTCCCGCCCCCGCAACTACTCCCGTCCGAATTTGCGGGCCAGTTCCTTGAACGACATGTGGATCAACGTCGGTCGTCCGTGCGGACAGGTATAAGGCATCTCGGCCGACGCCAACGCCACAACCAACCGCTCGATCTCGGCCAGATTAAGCCGGTCCCGCGCCTTGACCGCCGCCTTGCAGGCCGCCTGCGCAATCGCCTCCTCGCGCCATCGCGTCCCGCTACCCCGCTCCCCAAGCAGTTCCAGATGCCGCGCCACATCAATCAACATGTCCTTGATGGCCACCGCCTTGAATTCCGGCGGGAGCGCATCCACCACGAAGGCGTCCCCACCGAATTCCGAGACCCCAATCCCCAGTTTGCGCATCACCTCGATATGCTTGCGGACAAACAACGCATCGCGCGGCGGCAATTCCGCCGTCTCGGCCGTCAACAATCCCTGGCTTTCCACAGACCCCGTCTCCACCGCCCTCATGATCTTCTCAAAAAGCACCCGTTCATGCGCCGCATGCGGATCCATGATCACCAGCCCGTCTTCCGTCTCCAGCAGTACATAGAGACCACCCACCTGACCCACCACCCGGCACCATGCCCACGGACTTTGGCCCCCCGTACCCGTCCCCGCCGTTGTCCGACCTGTACCCGAATCCTCATTCCCTCCACCCCCCGCCCCGGCAGCCGCCGATGCCCCCCCTGCGGATGGCCGCGGCACAAAAGCCTCTGGCGGCGGTAACTTCGGGTAGGCAAACGCCCGCGCGGCAGGCAGATCATCAATCCGGAGCAACGCCTCATCCGGCCCCGGCGGCGGCGCAACCGGAACCGCATCGCGGGACTCGTCCCGCCCAAGGATAAAACCGCCCCCCCCGCCCTGTAACGCCACCCGAATCGCCCGGATCAGGGCGTCGCGCACCTCCGAAGGTTGCCGGAATCGCACCTCGCGCTTGGTGGGGTGCACATTCACATCCACTTGGTCCACAGGGAGGTCAATGAAAAGGAACACATAGGGATGGCGCCCATCGGCCAGTAACGCATGGTAGGCCTCCCCGATGCCATACCCAACCACCGGCGCCGTGGCAGGACGCCGGTTGACGAACACGTACTGTTCCGACCGATCCCCGCGATGCAGGGTCGGACGGCTTACAAATCCGGAAACACGGACAGGCCCCGCCTCCAGACCGACTTCACAAAGCGCACCCTTGACCTCCGCCCCGAACAGCTCCCGAATACGTTCATCCAGGCTCCCGTTGCCCGGTAACATCCAGGTCGCCCGCCCGTCCACCGTCAGTTTCATCCCGATCCCTGGCCATGCCAGCGCATGCACCAGAAACATCTGGCGCAAATGGGTCACCTCGGTCTGCGGCGAACGCAGGAACTTGCGCCGGGCCGGCATGTTGAAAAAAAGATCGCGTACCTCCATCAGAGTCCCCGCCGGACAACCGGCATCGCGGACATCCAGCAGTTTCCCGCCGCTCATCGTTAGTTCGGTCCCCGCCAGATCGGAGGCCCGCCGGGTGCAAATCCGGAATCGCGACACCGAGGCAATGGCCGCCAATGCCTCCCCGCGGAACCCCAGGGTGTGGATGTTCTCGATGTCCTGCGCCGTGTGGATCTTACTGGTCGCATGACGCTCCACCGAAAGCAGGGCATCGTCGCGATTCATGCCGGACCCGTTGTCGGCCACAGCAATCAGCCGGGTGCCGCCGGAAACCACCTCGACATCAATCTGGGTGGCACCCGCATCAATGGCATTCTCAACCAGTTCCTTGAGAATGGAGGCAGGGCGCTCCACCACCTCGCCGGCCGCAATCTTGTTGGCCACCTCAGGCGACAGAAGCCGTATGTGCCCGCCGTCGGTCATGCGCCGTTACTTCACACCAACCACAACGTCATCCGACTTCGCCGCCGCCGCGGCCTCGGGCGCCGCCTCGACATGCTTGAAGGTGGGCAGATAACGATAGTAAACCTCCAACATCAGACAACACAGAGACGTGGTGTAGACGTTTCCCCCGTGATCTCCCCCCTCCCAATGACCCAGTTTGCCCTCAACAATCTGATTTTGGATCAACACCGGAGAGAACATGGCGTTCCACGCCTTCCAATCCGCGCCACCCTTCTGGAATTTTGCCTGGGTAATGTAGTACCAGCCATAGAGCGGGACCTTTCCACCCACCCCTTTAGCCCACTCAACCACCACCTGCTTCTCATTCAACCACTTCAGTCCGCTCTGGACCTCCTTGCAATCCGCCTTACCCAACAACTGGAGACACAGAGTGCCCGCGCCTGTCATGTTTACCGTGGATCCTCCCGGAGCACCATCACTGCCGGAATAGCCGAATCCCCCCTGAACGGGATCGTTAATCTTGCGAAGGAAGTCAATCGCCTTGCTAATAGCCGGCTCCAGTTTTTCGTTGGAACAACCCGCCATTCTGGCCGCCTTCAGAGCTTGCAGTTGCCAACCCGCTACAGACATATCCCAGCGCGGCCCGGGCCTGTACGCATAATCATACCCGCCACAGGCCTGCTGCCCGTCAATGATTAACTGGATTCCTTTGTCCATGGAATCCTTCAGCGCCATGATCTTGGTCAGGCCAAAGGCTTCCGTGATGGCATAAGCACAAATGCCATGTTCATAGGATCCATGATCGCTGAATGGCCTCGTGCCAAACCCGCCGTTCGGCCCCTGCGTGCTGACAATATACTTCATGGCCTTCTCAACCGTCAGCCCGAACTCCTCCGAAGCAGGCGTTTCCCCATGGGCCAGGAAACACAAAAGAGCCAGACCGGCCATCGCGGGCGCGGACCTACTATCCGCCGTCTTCCATGATCCGTCCTCATCCTGCTTGGCCTTTAACCAACGCAAGGCACGGAGCACCGACTGTTCTCCACGCCCGGATCCCCCATACTTGCTCAACGCGCCTGAACGTCCACCCGCCGTTCGCGACGAATACAACCCCCTCATCACCAGGGGACTCTTGGCCATGGCCACCTCAAATCCGGTCGCCAGCGAAGCATCCCCGCTTCCAATGCCCGCCCCCTCGGAGTTCCCCATCCCGCCACTGCCGGGCGCATCGGAAGGCACATCCATCGTGCTGATCGTCGCATCGTTCGGAACATCCGAGATCACATCCCGCTCGGGCGGAATTTCCACCTTCTCCAGTTCCTTCTTAACGACTTCTTCCACCTGCTCCAGTTTCTCCGCCTTGGTCTCCATCATCGTGACGGCAACTTCAGGCGCCTTGCGGATCTCTTGCCCCACGAAGAACGTACCCAGCATGATTAACAGGATCACATGAAGCACAACAGAACCTATCGGCCCCCACAGATGCTTCTTCAGGGTCCACATCATTTTCTGATAGTCAATATTCATGAGTTCTATCCCCGAAGCCGATTCTCACCACCATTGAGTATTACGCCCGCCCCAGAAATCATTACACGCCATTTTCAGGTTGTCCCGAAAGTCATCCACCCCTCCGTCAGGCCCCACCGGAACTGACTACCGAGAGATTGCTAAGCCCAAGCTTGACGCACACATCCAGCAACTCAACCAATCTTGAGTGCGGCGACTCGTTAAGGCACTGGATCAGAACGGTTTGCGACTTATCAAGTTCTGCCATTTTCCCCAGCAGGGCGTTTAACTGCCTGCTGTCGACCGCCCGGTCATTGATCGTAAACCCATCCGGAAAGACAGTCACCCGGATGACGGCGGCTGGCGAAACCTCTTGGGTTTGTTTTTCCGCCATCGGCCGGAATACGTCCAGATTGGTCAGCACATCCACCGGATGCGCGGTGACCAGGAAGAAACTGAGCAACTGGAACGCCACGTCAATCATGGCCGTCAGGTTCAACTCCCCCGCCGTAAAGGTACTTCGTCGTCTTTTTCGAGCCATGGATTCCTCTCCCGGCCTAGGCCTTTTCCTTGAGCGCCGTGAATTTAATCTTATAGATCCCGGCCGCGGTACACGCGTCCATCACCCGCCGGACGGTCTCGTGCTTCACGCGGCCATCCGCCCGGATCAACACGGGCACGTCGTATCCCCGGGCATCCGCCCGGGCTTTCTTCAACACGGTCGTCAGCATCGAAGCGTGCAGCGGCGTCCTGGCAATGGAGATAACCCCCTTGTCATTGACGTCAATCTTGACTTCGTAGGGGTTCTTCTTGTTGTCCACCTTGCCGTTGGGCGCCATGGCCAGCTTGATCCGGTCATCCATCGCCTTGTCCTGCATATTGACCGTACAGACGAAGAAAATGATCAACTGGAACACCACGTCGATCATGGCCGTCAAGTTGCCGTTCAGCGCTTCTTCTTCTCGTTTTTCGCGCATACAATGGGCTCCCGGAACTTATTCCGCGACAATTTCAACATTACGCAGGGCCTTGATCATATCCATCGTCAAGGCTTCCATGCGCAGAATGATGCTCATGGAACGGTTCTTGAAGAAATAAAAGAAGATCGTCGCCGGCACAGCGGTACCCAGACCAATGGCCGTGGCCCACAACCCGTGCGAAATGTTGACGGCGAGCATCGCCTGTTGCGCGGCGCCAGCCTCCATCGTTCCCAGGGTCAGGAAGGCGAAAATCATACCTTGCACCGTACCGATCAGCCCCAGCATCGGCGTCGTGTTCGCGATAACGCTCAAATACGTAACGCGACTCAGCAGGCGCTCGGTCTCCAGATCGGCGGCCACACTCACCGCATCCTGAACCACTTCATACCCTTCCTCCACCTGCGCAAACCCCGCCTTGAGAATGTTCGCAAGCTGACCCGGCGTGCTGTCGCAATACTGGATCGCCTTCAACAGATCCCCATTCTCCATCGCCGTCCGGACATTGCTGATCAGTGCCGGCGGCATGACCTTGTCATCCTTGACGTTGATGTACGAATCCACGATCAAAGCCACACTGATAATGGAACAGATGATCAACATGGCCCAGATGACCATACCGAACCATCCGGCACGGGTGACGATTTCCAGGAAGCCGCCATGGCCCGCCGTTTCGGTCGCCTCCCCTTCCCCCTCCTTAACCTCAAGTGTACCCGCAGGCGCACCCGCAGGCGCGGCCACTACCGGCGCCCCGCCAGCAGGCGCCGGGTTCTGGGCCTTGGCTCCCTGACTCATCAAAACCACGCCGAAAATTGCAGCCATCACTCCCAACAACATCGCTTTTTTCATCACCCGTTTCTCCTTGCTAAGTTTATTCCATCCTCACATCTGCCCGCCCAGTTTCTTCGCATATCCGCTGCCGGGGTATAACGTCACCAGTTTCTTCTTTAATTCGTCGGCGCGCGGATCACGCATTTCGCCCAGCAACTGTGCTGCCTTATAGAGGGCCTCGGGATGGGTCTCCTTCGCCTCCTCATACAACACAACTGCCCGCAGGTAGTCCAATACCGCGTCCTCGCGCTTCCCCTCGGCCTGGGCCAAATCACCCCGCCTGACCACCGCCAAGGCGGCCAGTTTCTTTGAATCCCCGGCGATGGCCTCGCTCAGTGCCTTCTTGAGATCCGCCGTCATCTGCGCCCCGATCAGCGCATTCCAGTAGGCGCCGTACTGCTCGTCGGTGATCATGTTTTTCGGGGTGTCCTTCATCAGTTCCCCCATGATCTGCACGGCCTTCTTGTAGTCCCCCTTGGCATAGTAGGCCGTGGCCAGGACTTCCCGCGCGCTGGCATCCCATTGAAGCCGCTTGAACCGGATCACCAGATCCTCCAGGAGCGAAATGGCCACAGCGTACTGCTTGGCCGCCATCGCCTGGGTTGCCTTGTCAAACTCGGCGGGTTTGGCCACCTCCACCGCCTCAACATCATCCACCGGCACGGAAACAATGGAACCGTCGGGCATTTCAATCCGGTATTCGCGCCGACTTTCCTGCCACTTGATCCGCCCCCCCGTAATCGCCCTGCCGTCTGTCTTCCGGAGCGTATCCGCCCGAAGGTCCGCACCCAGTCCTGCAAGGAGCGCCGTCGCCAACAAAACATGGATTGCGGTATTGCGGTTCATGGCGCTTTCCTTTATTTGCCTGTCGCCAGTTTCGTCTTGGCCTCGTCACGGCCCTGACGCGCCTTGGAACTGTACTGCCCCTGCGGGAATTGCTTCAAGTAAGTTTCACAGGCCTCCTGCATGTCCGCATACCGGGCCGTTTCCCGGAACAACGGCAGAACGCTGTCAAACGCCTGCTCGATATGCGGCCGGAGTTTGAGATTGGAGGGGTCGGCAAACAACAGGACCTTCTGGTAGGACGCCAGTGCCGCCATCTTTTCGCCCATCAGTAACTGGATCGCCGCCATCTCGATGTCGGCCTTGATCATCATCTCCGGCTCCCTGGCATACTGGCGCACCTTGCTCATGGCGCCCAGCGCCTTGTCGAAAACCACCTTGGCCTTCTTGGGATCGGCTTCCTTCTTGGCCACCTCGGCGTAACACCGGCTCAGCATCAGGTTGACGTCAATCACGTAACCGGACTTCTGATACTTCACCAGGAAGTCCTCAAGACCCTTGATCGCCTCATCGTACTTGCCGGCTCCGCTCAAGGCCTGCCCGTACCCCAGGGTCGCCGCCTGCCAGACCGGCACCTCCGTGGACTTCCGCGCCTCGGCAAACAGGCGGCTGGAAACATCGAATTCCTTCGCGTCGAACAGGACCCGCCCGGCACGCAGGAACTCGGGTGCCTTGAAGTTCGCCGTGTTGTTCAGCATCTCGGCGTATACCTTCACCGCGCGCGCCTTCTCCCCCATGTTCATCAACGCATCCGCCTGGACAAACACAATGTTCATGGCCTGCTGACTGTCGGGATACTCCCGCTTCAGCCGGTCAAACGCCTTGCTCGCCTCATCAGGCTTTCCCAGTAGGTAATAAAGCGTCCCCATGGCGCCCAATGCCCCCGGTGCCAGATCGGATTTGGGGAACCCCTTCATGAACGCCTCGTACCCTTCAATGGCTTTCGCCTGGTAGGCGGGAAGTTGGTCCGCCGGCTCGCGCAAACGGGAATAGCATTGCGCCTTGGCGTAAGTGGCCACCTCCTGTATCCGCTTCACCCGGATTCCTTCTTCCGCACTGCCCTGCGCCAGACTTGCGCTTTCCTGCTCCAGCGACTTGAGCAGCCGCGAATACTCGTTCAGGGCGGGTACCGTCATCCCGGTCGACCGGTACGCATCCGCCAACCTGAGCCGCGCACTCAACATCTCCACCCCGGTGGACAACTGCGCCATGTAATTCGTCAGGGCCGGGATGGCATTGGTGGGATCATCCAGACTCATGAGGCAATAAGCCGATCGGCTCAGGGCTTCCGGATAAATCCTGGCTTTCGGATACTTCTCGGTGATCTGCCGGTAGTTCCGCAGGGCGTCGACATAATTGGTCGACCGGAACGCCGTTTCCCCCTGCCGGAAGAGGATGTAGGGAACCTTGGAATGTTCCGGGTAGTACCGGTAATAGAGATCGTACACCGCACCCGATCTCAACCAGTCGCGACGCTCATCATGGACCGTCGCCACGGCCAGCAGCGCATTCCCGGCCTCCTCATACACGTTGGTCCCCTGGCTGAACCGCTCCGCCAGAAAACCCGTCATCGCCCGCGCATAAGGATCATCCTTGAGTTCCACATAACACCGGGCCAGTTCACTCACCACCCACGGGGCCCCCTTGAACTTGTGCTCGATGTTCAATACCTCCGCGAATTTCTCCGCCGCCGTCTTGAAGTCCTGCTGTTGGAACAACAACCGGGCCTCCTTCAACTGCTCGTCCATCATCAGGGCATCGTCAAAAACCGGCCTCGTGACCTTCTTGCCCAACTCCCTTTCCAGGACATCGGCAATGCCGTCCGCCCGGCGCCGCGCCGTGGGCGCCCAACTGCTCCCCGGGAAATTCTTCGCCACCGTATAGAGCTGCGTCATGCCCTGGGCCAGCAGATTCACACACTCCCCCTGCTTCGCCGCATCCTTTTTCGCCTCCTCCACGAGGGCCCGCCCTTCCTCCTCATACAATGTCCCGAGCATGAACTTGCACTCCGCCATCGGGCTGAGTTTCGCTTCCTTGGCCTCGCGCAGAATCTTGTCAACATCCACCAGCATGGGCATGTAATCGGCGATCGTCTTGCGTGCCCCCACCTTGTCCCCCTGCAATAACTTAACGTGCGCCAGGATCACCACCGACTTGGCAAACCAGAGATCCACACCCTTCCATTGGATCTTCTCGCAGATCTTGACGGCCTCTTGCAGGATCTGCTTCTTGACCGCCGGGTCCGTCGCCGGAAGTTCCGCAACACGGAGGGCCACTTCCGCCATCTCCGTCTGCACCCGCCGCTCAATGTCGGATGAATTCAAGGGGCAGGTCAGCACCCGGCGATAGGCCGCAAGGGCACCGGGGTAATCACCGCTCAGGAGCAGCATCTGCGAAAACTTGTAGGCCGATTCCCCGTACAGACGGGCCACCTCCGCCGGCGGCCCCTGCGGGAATTGCTTGAAGAAATTGTCATAGACCCGTTGCGCATCCTTCATCTTCTGCCAGGCGTAATATTGGTCCGCAATGGCCAGTTGCATGACCATCGTTTCGGGCGCACCTGCGGGCATGGTCTTCACCAAGGCCTCGGCCTCATTGAATTTTCCACGCGAGGTCAACACTTCAATGTGAACTTTGGCCGCCTGCGCCTTGGCCGCCGGATATTTCACCAGAAGCCGGTCAACGGCTTTCTGGGCATAGTCCGGAAAACGCCATTTCACCAGTTCGGAGGCGAAACGCAATTCGTCCTGAACCTCAGACTGCTCATCCGCCATGACCGGACCGGTTGCGATCAGACTCGCAACCACCCCGAACATCAGGCGCCTCATCGTTCGCCAATCCGTTTTGTCGCGCGCTTTCGCCAGCATGATTCACCCTTGATAACAAACAGGGTTGCATCCGTCAAGAAGACCAACTAAGGCATCAGACAGAGTACACTATTGTTCAGTTCCTTCAACTTTCTATTTTTTGTTTGAGTAACCTTCCGGATTGACTACAGTGCCGGGGAGTTCAGCAGGAATCCCGCCGAGACCATGAAATACTGTTGCCCCCATTGCCGCCATATCTTCGAGTCCCTCGAGGGCGCCCGGTGTCCCGGTTGCGCAAAAGTCCTCCGCCATCCCGACAAGTGGAAGATTACCAAACCGAAAACTACACCACGCACCGCCGCCCGCCTGGGCAACACCCGCCAACTCCGCCAGCCGATATGGACCCTCTTCGCCAGTAGCCCCCGGTTGATGATCTGGGTCGTGGGCGGCTGCGTTGTCGTCGTGGGTTTCCTGTTGACCCTCGACATCAACATCGGGATTCCCTACCAACCGCCGCCAAAAATCACCCAGACCCGGAAGGAACTGCTCGTCCTCCGAACCGCCCTGGAATGGTTCCGGTTTCACTGCAAACGCTACCCCACCTCCGAAGAGGGCCTGAAAGCCCTGGTCCGGGACCCCGGCGCCGAAGGCTGGCAGGGCTTTTATATCGAGGCTCTGCCCCCGGATCTTTGGGGCCACCCCTTCCTCTACACCAGTAGCAACGACGTCGTACGCCTCTCCTCGGCCGGCCCCGACGGGGTCGCCGAAACATCGGACGATATTGCCTCACCCCAGCCGGACTACAAGGCGCTCGCCAAACGGCTGGCCCAGGATAAGAAATAGCCGCCCGGACGGTTCAACAGAGGCGGTTAGGGTTGCTTCGGCGCAACCGCAGGAACATTGGTCGGTGCCGCTACCGGCGCGGGGGTAACCGCAGTTGCAGGCGTCGCAACCGGCGGCGGCGCCAGTGCAGCCGCTTTCACGGCAAACGGATTGCCGGGATACTCCTTGCCCAGCTTCTGCCGCAAATCGGCGCCGCGGGGATCCCCGGCCTTGTCCAGAAGATCCGCCGCCCTGAACAGGGCCTCGGGCTGGACCTCTTTCTGGTTCTGGAACAAGGTGATCACTTTAAGGAAATCGGAGAGGGCCTCATCCTCCTGCCCCGTCTTAAGGAACGCATTCCCCCGAACCACGTAAACCACCGCCACCATTTCAGGAGCGCCGGTTCCAATCACCTTGTCCAACTCCTTCTGCAGTTGATCCGTCGCACCACTCGCCAGCAGCGCCTTCCAATAGGTCATCTGCAGCGTCGCCGGTACCTGCTCGCGCGACACCACGGCAAAAAGCGACTCCATGGCCGAAACCGCCTTCCTGGGATTGTTCGCCTCCAGACAAGCCTCCGCCAGTACCAGGGCCGCCTCGGCATCCCAGTTCATCCTTTTATAACGCCTGATGATGCTTTCCAGCTTGGGAATGGCCTGCTCAAACTGCCGGGCCTTGGCCTGGGCCACCGCCTGGTCAAACTCGGACGGCTTGTCAACCACCACCCGCGCCACCTGCGCCAACGGAATCGGCAACGTGGTTTCATCCGTGGTCAACACGTATTCCTGGGTGCTGTCACGCCACTCCAGAAGTTTGCCGGTCAGCCGACGGCCGTTCTTAAGCAGGACCCCCGTTTCCGCCTGGGCAGAGAACGCCAGGGCGGAAACCAGCGCGACAATGATCGCCTGTAACATCGTTTTCACTTGGGTTTCTCCTTCTTCCGCTCACGGCGCGGATGGGGGTGCTGAGGATGACGCGGACAAGCGGGCTGAACGCGCGAAACCGTCTCCCGCGGCGCCGCCAGCCGCCCGTCCGAAAATTCAATCAGATGCCCTTTTTCCACCAGCCAGCGCAATTGCGTGGTGATCTCGGTGACATCCGGCGGCGCTTCCCCCTCCACCACCGGCCGCAATCCCGCCTGCAGTTCCGGCCGCGTACAACCGGGATGTGCCTTGACATAGTCCACAACTTCACGGATCAGCGGCACCGCCGCGGACAGATCAATCGCGCTCGGCTCCACCGCCGTCAGGAACGTATGCCCATCGCCCGTCTTGAACGTATGCAGCCCCAGGTGCCGGAATGCCAGGCGCACCGCCACCGAAAGCCGCAACGGGAACCGGGCCTCACGCTGGATCGCCTCCTCAATCACCCCGCGCAGCCGCCCATCCTCCAGCGCCGGCACATCGGAACCCGGCATGACAAAGTGCGCCCCCTCGTGAATCGCCTCGGCCAGACAATGCTCCCGGAACCACGCCTCCGCTTCCGCAAACCGCGTAAACGTGACGGCTCCCTCGCCCTCGCCAAAATGGAACGTTACCTGCCGGCGCATCTCCTCTTTCCATTTCTCGATCAGCGCCGCATCGTGAACCGTCTCCACCTTGGCCCGGTAGTCATCCACCGGAATATGCGAAAACCGGGTCTTGTGCACCTCCAGCAACCGGTCGGAATACCCGTGATAGTTGGGCGGCCCCAGCAGCACCCCCGACATCCCGCACCGCGCCACACAGATGAAGTTCCCCTTGGGCGCCTCAACCTCTTTCTCTTCTTTCCGGCAGTATCGTTCAAAATGCTTTGCGAAAACGTGACTCGCCGTCGCTTCGCGGTCCAGAAACACCGCCTTGCATTCCGCGCACTGGAACAGCGGAAACGGAGAGGCCACCTTGTCCTGCACGGCAATTCGAATCGCAAAAAATTCCGGCTTGCTCAGGAAAAGCGTCGAAACCTCGAAAAGCGAATACGCCCGGATCGAACGGGCCAGCCGATGGGCCAGGGGCGCCAACCCGCGCCGCTCCGGCAAAAAGGAGACTTCCAGTGCCGCCAACCGTGCATCGGTCTGCCGTTCGGCCTCCCGCCCCGCCGCCGTGCCCCCCCCGCGTGAGTCCGACTGCCGGTCCCGCGAATCGCGCCGCACCGGTCGCGCCGGGGATGAACGCCGGTCCCGGCCCCCGTCACGATCACTCCGCTCGCGCCGCTCCCCACGGGAACCGGACTCCTCCTTGAAACCACCGCCCGGCGCACCCGTGGGCGGACGCCGCGCCCAACTTGGTACAAAGTTGAGATCGATGACCAGATTCTCTTTGTTGTTATCTGCCGCTTCGATCATGGCCGCGCATTATAGGGAGGCTTAGGGCGAAAAGAAACCGTTTTTTCGATGATTTATGATTTCGATTACGCTACCCTGCCAATCACGCGAGGAAAAGACCATGCCGGACACCAGAGACTCCGAACCCCACAAACTCCCGCCCGTCGTGAAGGCCACCGGCTTCGTGAGCTTCTTCACCGATATGGGGAGCGAGATCATCTACCCCATCCTGCCGGTCTTCCTGACCCAACTCGGCGCCTCGCGTGCCATGATCGGCTCGATCGAGGGACTGGCCGAGGGACTCCCCGCTTTGATCAAACTGTTCTCCGGCGCCCTGGCCGACCGCGTCCGCAACCGGAAGTGGCTCATCCTGACCGGCTACGCACTCTCAACCCTCTTCAAACCGCTCGTCGCCTTTGCCCGGTCAGGCCTCTTCGTCCTGGTCATCCGCTTGCTGGACCGGGTCGGTAAAGGACTGCGGACCGCCCCGCGCGATGCCCTGGTGGCGGATCATACCCACCCCTCCATCCGCGGACACGCCTTCGGATACCAGCGTGCAATGGACCACGCCGGGGCACTGGTCGGCGGCCTGATCGGCTTCGGCCTGCTCCTGTGGCTGGGCTCCGACCTGCCTTCCCTGCGCAAGGTCATCGCCTGGTCGTTCATTCCCGGCATCCTTTCCGTCCTGACCATCGTCTTCTTCGTCCGCGAAAAGCCCGACCACCGTCCCGTCGCCACCCCCGTCCGCAACCCGCTGTCCGGTATCCGAACCCTGCCCCGTGCCTATTTCATGTACATCGCCGCCGCCTCGGCTTTCGCCCTGGCCAACTCGAGCGATGCCTTCCTTCTTCTCCGGGCTCAGGACATGGGCGTGGCCGTGGCTTTTCTGCCCCTGCTCTGGTCCATGCTGCACCTGGTCAAATCCACCACCGCCGTCTGGGGCGGCAAGTTGTCCGACCGCATCGGTCGCCGCCCCGTGTTGATCGCCGGCTGGACCTTGTATGCCGCCGTCTACGCCGGCTTCGCCCTGTTCACCAACGGCTGGCAGGCCTGGTCGCTCTTCCTGGCCTACGGCCTCTTCTACGGCCTCACCGAAGGCGCCTCGCGCGCCGTCATTGCCGACCTGATCCCCGAAGGCCAACGGGGCGTGGCCTTCGGGTTCTGGGGAATGATGGAAGGCCTGTTACTGGTGGCCGCCAGCATCCTGACCGGCTGGTTGTGGGACCGGACCGGCAGCGCCACCCTCTCCTTCCTCTTCTGCGGCGGCATGAGCCTGACCGGCGCCATTCTCCTGTTGTTCCTCACTCACCCCCATGGAAAGAACCAACCCCTTGATGCCAAAGGAGCTCCTTGACACCGCTGCGCATAACCCCCTGGATCCTGGCGCTGTGCCTTGTAACCACCGCCCAGGCTCAAACCAATCTCTACCGCCGCAAGATCACCACCCTGCCCATGATCAAACTGGGTGAAAGCGATCCAAGAGCCAAGGCGCTCCCCCACTTCAAACCCAGCCAACGCTCTCCCCCGGCTTGGGACCCGTATCGATGGATCGAACCTGCGGAGCAGGAAAGTGAAAAGGCCCGCCCCTGGACACTGGCCAGCGGAACCAACATCACGGCCACCCTGGTCAAATTCAACAAGTTAACGGTCATCGTCAGACTGGATAACGATAGGGAGGCGAGTCTGTCCCGCGCCGCTCTGGACCGGGACGGAAAGACCTTTATTGCCAAACTCGAGAAGGAGCACGAGGCCGCCCGGATCGAGGCCTGGAAGAAGGATCAGAAGGAGAAGGCAGACCCCTAACCTGCGGGTTCAGGCTCCCCTCGGCCACGCAGGCTGTGGCATCAGGGATATGAACGTTGTCTCCTCAAAGTCAGAACGTCCTTAGGCGGGGATTGGGGTGCCGCAAAGGCCCTTGACTGCCCCTCTTCTTTTCCCTATCGTGACGCGCTGTTGTTGGCAAAGCAGGCAGGCGCCGTTCGCATTTGACCCCTGCGACAGGGCGACCCGTGAAACAGCAACACGTTCTTAAATCATGGAGAGGTGGCTGAGTGGTCGAAAGCAACGGTTTGCTAAACCGTCGTACTGGCTTAAACCGGTACCGAGGGTTCAAATCCCTCCCTCTCCGCCATCCTTCGCTCTGCGCCCTGAGGGGCTTGAGCTACGGATGGTCTCCGACCAGTCACAATCTTAGGGCGTAGAGCGAAGGATGGCGCCCTTCGTAGCACAAGGCGTACCCGCCGCAGGGCGTAGGAGGGCATTGTTAACAGAACGACAAGAGGACGCGACACCGCATGCACTTCGTCTATCTTATCCGCAGCACTTCCCGACCCAACAAGACCTACGTTGGTATGACAGAGGATGTTGAGAACCGCCTTGAAGCTCACAATGACGGTCTTTGCACCTCTACATCCCGATTCCGCCCGTGGGAACTTATCACATATCTTGCCGTCCAATCCGAAGATCATGCCCGTAAACTCGAGCAATACCTCAAAACGGGATCAGGTCACGCCTTTGCTCATAAGCACCTTTGGTCGTAATAGTGTGACAATAGACACTGCCCAACGGTTAAAGTCAGGTTCCGCGCGGAACGCGAGGGAACCTGGACTTTCTGGTTCGGCGATCAATCTCATTCATCAGTCAGTGTGCCAAGCTTGTTGAGGACATCGTGAACAGCCTCCGCCGGAAGTTCACAGCAAAAGGTTGCCCGTCGAGCTTTCCAATCCAGACTTTTGACTTGATCAGCCAGGATAACGCCTGAAACCTGGCTTCCGTGCGGAACGCGAACCTCAAACGGATACCCTTTGACCTGGCTGGTTATGGGGCAGAACAAGGCAAGGCCCACCTTGCGATTGTAGGACTCAGGGGAGAGAACCAATGCGGGCCT
>JBIJCW010000079.1:0-9262 GCA_044344495.1 Kiritimatiellia bacterium
ATCCGCTCCTGTTCGAGCCGGACCGGCATTTGGTTTACCCCTTGTCGCTTTTGTCGATCTTGGTGCTGGTGACGTCTTTTGCCGCCATGGGGCATGGTCTGGCACACCCACTGGGGAAGCGACTCCGATCAAAACCCTGGGGTATGGCGTGTGGAGGGGGGCTGGCGGCGGCATTGATGCTCGCGGCACTACTCTGTGTCGGCGGGGTTGTGCCGAAAAACAATGGTCTTTCACTAATAAAGGCGGATCGCATGGCTTTTCTGGAGTTTGCCTCGACACAGCCGGAACGATCCCTATTTGCCGGCCATCCATATCTTTTGAATGAGGTTCCATTGAAGGCGGAGCGACGGGTGTTGTGCAGTTTCGAGACCCTGTTGCCGTATCACAAGGCGTATGTGGATGAAACACGGAGGCGGATGAGAGCTTTGATCGCGGCCACCTATGCCACTAATGCTGTGCCATTGCTGCAGTTGCGAGATGATTTCGGGGTGACGCATTTTGTGGCGACAATGAACCAATTCGGGGAAAACGTGCCTGGGACTTACCCGCCCTATACGGAATGGGTTGCGGATGCGAAGGCGGCGGCCGAGGCGGCGGGCGGGTTCGAGGTGTTGCGACAACGCGATGGCGCACTGGTGTTCGAGAACACCGCCGTCTTTGTGCTGGATCTTGGCCGCATCAATGTCGCGCGGCTTGAGCCACAGGCGCCGGATTGAATCGAAGCAAGTCTGTGTTGAAAGAGGGGTGACCGTGAGAGTGTCTGCGTATATCAAAATCGCCCGGCCGGACGACTGGATCAAGAATGTGTTCGTCCTGCCCGGAGTGATTCTTGCCTGGTTTTTCGATCCGGGGTTGTTTGGATGGTGGGATCTGGGAAGAGTCGGCCTGGGATTGGTGGCCATATGTCTGATTGCCTCCAGTTACTATGTGCTCAATGAGATTCTTGATGCGGAGAAGGACCGGCATCATCCCATCAAACGGTTCCGTCCGATCCCAATGGGAGAGGTTCGCCTTCCCGTGGCCTGGATGGAATATGGGGTGCTGGGGTTGGTGGGGCTGGCGCTCTCGTTCTGGATTGATGTCAGGTTCGGGGCGGCCGCCTTGATGCTGTGGGTGATGGGCGCGCTGTACAACGTTCCTCCGATCCGTCTCAAGGATGTGCCCTATGCCGATGTCTTGTCCGAGTCCGTGAACAATCCTTTACGGATGGCCTTGGGGTGGTATTCGACCGGGTGCAACCTTCTGCCGCCGCTGACGGTGCTGCTGGCCTATTGGATGTTCGGCGCCTTCCTCATGGCGGTCAAGCGTCTGGCGGAATACCGGCAGATCGGCAATGCGGAAGTGGCGGCTAACTACCGCAAGTCGTTCCAGCATTATAACGAGGAACGGCTGACGGAGAGCATTTTCTTTTATGCGGCGTTGTTTGGCATGCTGGCGGGAGTCTTCATGGCCCGATACCGGCTTGAGCTTGTGCTGGCAACGCCGTTTGTGGCCTTGGCGATGGCGTATTACCTGCATCTGGGGTACAAGCCGGATAGTGGCGCCCAGTATCCGGAACACCTGTACCGGGAAAAGAAGTTGATGATGTTGGTTGCGCTTGCGTTCGGAAGTTGTGTAGCGCTGCTTTTCGTCAACCTGCCGTGGCTGTACGATCTGGTTTCTCCGACGCATTTCCGGCGGTAAGGGTTGCCCGTTTGAGTCATTCCCTCGTTGGCGGGCCATACTCACCGCTTGCGTGCCGATCCGCCCATAACGCTTGCCAATCTCCCGTTGCGTCAACCCGCACGGCGTTAAGCCAACTCCGCCCTTGGGCGATCACCTTTACCGGAAGCGGCTGGACCCTACGGGGCCGTTTCAACACCTTGGCAAGTCGCTCATGCAGATACCGCGCCGGGTTCACCAAGGTGGCCGACGCCATGCTCGCCCAGGGCCTCATCTAACCCGCACCCTACATCGGAGATGTAAAGAGGGGGCTTCGGCCATCTCTTTTTTTGTCTCGATCGCGAAGCAGTTGAACGCTTCCCTATAGGGCGCATGCGCCGGTTTCCATCAAAATAAACACGCAATCCCCCGCAACTTCATGTATAAAACCTTCTCTGGGAGACATTCATGAAACCCTTCAGCACAACCTTGACCACGGGAATTCCGGACCTCGACCATACCATCCGCGGCGTCCTGGCGGGCGACAATATCGTCTGGCAGGTGGACGACATCGCCGAATACAAGGCCTTCGTGCAACCCTTCGCCCAGGCCGCCGTGGATAGCGGCAAAGTCCTGATCTATTTCCGCTTCGCACGCCATGAGCCTCTCCTCCCTGCCGCGATGGCCACCGAAGTCCATGAACTCGACCCCCAGATCGGTTTTGAGGGCTTTATCGCCCGCATCCATCAAGTCATCGGCCGCGCCGGCCATGGCGCCTTCTACGTCTTCGACTGCCTGTCCTGCCTGGCCGTGGACTGGTACTCCGACCAGATGCTCGGCAATTTCTTCATGCTGACCTGCCCCTATCTCTTCGACCTCGCCACCGTCACCTACTTCGCCCTGTACCGCAACTACCACACGCAACACGCCATCGGCCCCATCAGCCGCACCACGCAACTCTTCCTGGATGTCTACTCCCACAAGGGCAGCCTGTATCTGCGCCCCATCAAAACGCAGCACCGCCATTCACCCACCATCAACATGCTGCACGCCTGGCGGAAAAACGACGACACCTTCCACGCCGTCAGTTCCAGCAACATCATTTCCGAGATCCTCGCCTCCTCCCGCTGGTCGGGCCTGCATGCCGACAGCGGCGGCGATTTCTGGGAAACCGCCTTCCTCCGGGCCCGCGAAATGATCAAGGCCGGAACCTATCGCCCCGATATTCCCGAGCGCGGCAAGAACCTCTACGAACAACTCTCGCGCATGATCATCTCGCGCGACGAAAACATGCAACGGCTGATCAGCCGCAACCTGACCATCGAGGATATCCTCGATGTGCGTAAACGCATGATCGGCACCGGCCTCATCGGCGGCAAGACCGTCGGCATGCTGCTGGCCCGCGCCATCCTCAAGCGCTCCCACCCGCGCTACGTGGAACTGCTCGAGGAGCACGATTCGTTCTACATCGGCTCGGACGTGTTCTACACCTTCCTCGTGCGCAACGGCGTCTGGAAGGTGCGCCGGAACCAGCGCGATCCCGCCCGCTTCCTCGAAGGGTCCGAGGAAGCCCGCCACATGATCATCCGCGGCGATTTCCCCGATTATATCCTCCAGCAGTTCGACGAGATGCTCGACTACTTCGGCCCTTCCCCGTTCATCGTCCGCTCCTCGTCCCTGCTCGAGGATAACTTCGGCAATTCGTACGCCGGAAAATACGACAGCGTCTTCTGCGCCAACCAGGGGCCCCGCGAACGCCGCCGCCAGGACCTGCTCGCCGCCGTGAAGACCATCTACGCCAGTTCCATGAGCGAACGCGCCCTGAACTACCGGGCCCACCGCGGCGCCCTCGACAAGGACGAGCAGATGGCGCTACTGGTCATGCGGGTTTCCGGAGCCTCCTACGGCCACTACTTCTATCCGCAGGCCGCCGGCGTCGCTTTCTCGTTTAACCCCTACGCCTGGACCCCCGACATCGACCCGAAGGCCGGCGTCATGCGGCTGGTCTTCGGCCTCGGTACGCGCGCCGTGGAACGCTCCGACGACGACCATACCCGCATCGTGGCCCTGAACGCACCCGATAAACGACCGGAAGGCAACTCCGAATCCGCACTCCACTATGCCCAGCGCCGCGTGGACTGCCTCGATCTCGAATCCAACCAGCCCGTGTCCGAACTGTTCGGCGACCTCATCCAACCCCCGCCCGAGGACCTGCCCCTTGACCAGTTCGCTTCCCTCACCCCCATGGCCCTGCCCGACGGACGCCGGATCGAACACCGTGTGCTGACGTTCGATAAATTGCTCCAGGCAACCCCCTTCGTCCAGGACATGCGCAACATCCTCCGCATTCTCCAGGATGCCTACGATTACCCGGTGGATATCGAGTTCACCCTGAATTTTGTGGATGAACGGAACTACCGCATCAACCTCGTCCAGTGCCGCCCTCTTCAGGTCCAGGGCATTGGCGCCATCAAGTTGCCCGAAATCAAGGTGCCCGAACAAAACCGCATCATCGAGGCGCGCGGCGCCGTCGTCGGGCAAAGCCGCCTGATTCCGGTCGATCGACTGGTCTACGTGGTCCCGGCGCTCTACGGGAAACTTCCGCAACAGGAACGCTACACCGTCGCCCGCCTGCTGGGCGACATCAACCGCACCGCGCCATCCGATAGCACCGTCATGCTGCTCGGGCCGGGCCGCTGGGGCACCAGTAGCCCTGAACTCGGGATCCCTGTCAGTTTCAGCGATATCAGCCGCGTCAGGATTCTATGCGAGATCGTCGCCATGCATGAGCACCTCGTGCCCGACGTGTCGCTCGGAACCCACTTCCTCAACGAGTTGGTCGAAAACAACATGCTGTACCTGGCGCTGTTTCCCACGCAGGGCGACAATTTCCTCAATGAACCGTTCTTCCATCAATGCCACAACCGCCTCCTCGACCTGATCCCGACCGCCGGAAAATGGACCGAAACCGTCAAGGTCATCGAGGCGCGCGACCTGCCCGGCAACGGCACCGTCAATCTGTGGGCCAACGCCATCGAGCAGAAGGTCATCTGCTACCTCACCCGTCAATGACCTCCTTATTTTCTTGTACCGGCCTCATCTTGTCATTATGAAGAGGCCTGCACATTCAATGGCAGGAAGCATGGCAACGTCAAAATCACAAAAATTCAACAAGGTCGCCGTCCTCATGGGCGGCCCTTCCTCTGAAAGGGCTATCTCGCTGAAATCCGGCGCTGCCGTCGCCACCGGACTGCGCGCCGCCGGTTACACCGTCACCGAGGTGGACCTCCGCGACCGGACCCTCTCCCTGCCCTCCTCGATCGAGGCCGCCTTCGTGGCCCTCCACGGTGAATTCGGCGAAGACGGCGGCGTGCAGCGCCTCCTGCAGGACAGGGGCATCCCCTACACCGGCTCCGACCCGGAGTCCAGCCGCGCGGCTTTCGACAAGCGACTCAGCAAGGCCATCTTCACCCGCGCCGGCATCCCCTCCGCCGCCTATGAAGTCATCGCAAGCCCGGACCAGCGTTCACTCCCCCTCCCCGTCGTCGTCAAGCCCCCCTGTCAGGGCTCCACCATCGGCATCTTCAAGGTGTCCCGGGAATCGGAATGGGCTGGCGCCTTCGCCGAATCAATCCGGTATGATGGCGAAATCATCGTCGAGGCCTTCATCCCCGGCCGTGAATTTACTGTCGGCATTGTCGGCGATACCGCCCTGCCCGTCATCGAAATCCTGGCGCCGGAAGGATGGTATGACTTCGATGCCAAGTATACCAAGGGCCACTCGCGCCACCTTTGCCCCGCGCCTCTGGATCCCGCCACCGCCGCCCGCTGCACGACCATCGCCCTGCAAACCTTCAAGGCCCTCGGTTGCCGCGGCCTCGGCCGCGTGGACTTCCGCCTGGACCCGCAGGGCAACTTGTTCGTCCTGGAATTAAATAATATCCCCGGCTTCACCGAAACCAGTCTTCTCCCGGAAGCCGCCCTCGCCGCGGGAATCGAATTCCCTGAATTGTGCCGCCGCATTATGGAAATGGCCGCACTGAACTGACGCACCCCTGAAAAGAGCAACAACCCGTATGTGGTTTGGTAAAAAGAAGGACAAGGAAAACCAGAAACGTCGACAGGGCCCGCCCGAACCCCGCAAGCGCGTCGGTCAAACCCAGGTCATTCCCAAGGTCGCCTGGATCCCCGTTGCCGCCATCGCCGGCATCGCCCTCATCGGCTACATCGTCTGGCTGATTGGCGCCTCCCTCTTCTGGGAGAATCCGCAGTTCGCCATCAAGACCATCACCATCCAGATCGAAGGCAGCATGTTGACCCCCGCCGAAATCAGGAAAAGTACCGGCGTACACGAGGGCGAGAACCTGTTCTCCTTCAATATCCGCAAAACAGGCAGGGATTTCCTGAAGACAACCCCGCTTGCCAAATCCATCGCCATCCATCGCCAACTCCCCGATACCCTGGTCATCAAGGTGCAGGAACGTACCCCCGTGGCCCGGATCGGACGCTGGGGCGTCCTGGCCACCGATGGCGAGGGCCACACCTTCAAACTCCGGGCCAACACCCGTGAGTTCCCCATCATCACCGGTTGCGCCGAAACCAACCTCCAGCACGGCATCATCGCGGATCAGGCCGTCCGAAACGCCATCCTGGTCATCGAAGCCTGCCACCGCACCAAGGGCGCCGCCATGATCCATCTGGCCTCCCTGGATGTGAACGACAAGACCGTGATCGAACTTTACCTCGCCGCCGGTGAACGCGTGAAGATCGCATGGACCGATATGACCCAGACCACGGACACCGGTATCATGGAATTGCAGGGCAAGGTCGTCCATCTGGCCAACGCCTTGCGCGTCTCGGAAGAACGCGGCAAAAAGATTGTCAACCTGGACCTGACCTACGGGGATCAATATGTCCCCGCCCAGGAATATTGAATCGGGATAGGGAACCTATGGCTTTGCCTCCTATTGTAGCAGTCGAAATCGGAACCACCAAGGTGGTCGCCCTCGTCGGCGAAATGCGCGACGAGGGACACATCGTCATCTCCGGCATCGGTGAACACTCCTCATCCGGTATCCGCAAGGGAGAAGTCACGGATTTTGACCACGCCCTGGTCTGCGTCCGCGGCGCCCTGGCTGGCGCCGAGGAAACCAGCCAGGTCACCATCCATCAGGTCCATGTCGCCCTCTCCGGCGGCCATGTCGAATCCATGGTCAGCCGCGGCACCATCCCCATTGCCAAACCGGCCGAAGGCGTCACCGACGACGACGTCGAACAGGTCACCGAAGTCGCCCGCGCCGTCAACCTCCAGTCCGATCGCAAGGTGCTTCATTCCATCGGACAGATCTTCTATGTGGACGGCGAACGCGTCGGCAGACCCGAGGGATTCGAGGGCGGCTCCCTCGCCCTGGACATGCTCGTGCTTCATGCCAAGGCCAGCAATTACCGCAACATCATCCGCCTTCTCCAGGAAATCCCCATGGAGGTCGCCGATGTCGCCTTCGGCGGGCTCTGCTCCGCTCTGGCCGTCCTCACTCCCGAACAGAAGGAGGGCGGCGTCCTCGTTATCGATTTCGGCGGCGGCACCACCACCTACACCGCCTATGCCGCCGGCACGTTCGCCCTCTCCGGCGCCCTCCGCCTCGGGGGTGACCATGTCACCAATGACGTCGCCCTCGCCTTCAACATTCCCCGTTCTCAGGCCGAACGGCTGAAACGGGACTCCGGTAGCGCTGTCGCCGAGGAGAGCCTCCGCGGCGCCCGCGTCGACCTTCCCCCGGAGGTCGGTTATCCGGCCCGCTCCGTCAGCCTCGCCGGATTGCACACCGTCATGCATCTGCGCATGACGGAAATCCTCAACCTGATCCTGCACGATGTCGAGCGGCAGGGCATCCTGCATCAACTGGGCGCCGGTATCGTCCTCACCGGCGGCGGCGCCCAGATGAAGGGCCTGATCAAACTCACGGAACGGGTCTTCCGCCTGCCCTGTATGGTCGGCCGCCCCCTCGGATTCAGCGGCCTGGCCGCCGTGTCGGAACGCCCGGAATATTCCGCGGCCGCCGGCCTGATCCGCTATGCGTTCATCAATGCCTCGCGGGAGGCGCGCAGCGCCTCGCCCATCACCCGCGCGTTCAAGAAACTCTTCGGAGCCGGTTAACGGAACACCACCCATGAATACAGCCGATACAGTCATGTCGCCTGACCGCATCGCCGTCGTCGGCATCGGGGGCGGCGGATGCAATGCCCTCGCCTGCATGGCCGACCACTGGGACAGCGGCCCATTGCTCGTGGCCGTCAACACCGACGCCCAGGCTCTCTACGCCGTCCAGACCCCCAAGCGAATCCAGATCGGCAAGAAACTGACCCGCGGTACCGGCACCGGCGGCGATGCCGAACTCGGACGCCTCGCGGCGGAAGACGACTTTAACACCCTGCGCGAACTCTTCACCGGACTCGACCTGGTCTTCCTCGTGACCGCTCTCGGCGGCGGAACCGGCACCGGCGCCACCCCCGTCCTGGCCCGCGCCGCCCATGAAACCGGCGCCCTGGTTATCGCCATGGCAACATTGCCGTTCGAATTCGAAGGCGCCCAACGCATGTCCCTGGCCAGGAAATGCCTGGCGGAACTGCAGGACCAGGCCGATGTGGTCATTGCCGTCCCGAACCAGGCGCTGGTTGCCACCGCCGGCGCCACCGCCACCGCCGCCGAAGCCTTCAAACAGGCCGATTACCTCATCAGCATGGGCGTCTTCGCCATCTGGAAACTTCTTGTCCAACGCGGAATCATGAATGTGGATTTCGCCACACTCCGGACCGTCGCCCGCTGCAGCGGCGGACTCAGCGTTTTCAGTTACGGGGAGGGCAAAGGCCCCAACCGGGCCACCGACGCCGTCGAAAGCGCCCTCCATAGCCCCCTGGTCGAAAACGGACGAACCCTCGCCGAGGCCGAATCCGCCCTCGTCAGCATCCTCGGCGGCACCGATATGACCCTCAGGGAAGTCGAGACCATCATGGCGGCCATCAAGGGATTCTGCCGTCAGGATGCCCACCTCACCGTCGGCACCACCATCGATCAGCATTGGCAGGGCAACCTCTCGGTGACGATCGTGGCGTCTCAATTCTGGCGCACCGAACCGGAACCCCCGGTCGATCCCGCCCCCCGGACCGATCCCGAGGATGCCGATAAACCCGCCGCCGACAAACGCAAGAAACGCGTCAAACCCACCCAGGGCCAACTTGGTTTCGATGCCATCGGCAAGGGCATTTTCAAAGATGTCGAACCCACCTACCTCGACGGCGAGGATCTCGATATCCCCACCTTCCACCGCCGGCGTGTGGCCATCGAGAAATAGGGATGAAGACGGTCCTTCACCAGTTCAAAAGCCGCGACCAGCACACCCCCATGGTCCAGTTCATCAAGTACGGCATCAGCGGCGGCGTCTCCACCCTGATCCATGTCGCCTGCTTCTACGCCATGGCCACCACCCTGTTCCCCGCCCTGACCCCCGACGACGTCATCGCCCGCTTCCTGCACCTTCCCGCAACGACAGTCCCCGATCTCATTCGCGCCCGCAACTCCACCATCGACAACATCGTTGCCTTTCTCTTCTCCAACCTGGCC
>JBIJCW010000080.1:0-9237 GCA_044344495.1 Kiritimatiellia bacterium
ATTGCCGGATATGCCATTGGCGCAACCAAGGGATTTGTCTATGTGCGGGCCGAATATCCCCTGGCGGTGGACCGGTTGGGTAAAGCGATTGACCGGGCCAGGGCGTGCGGGTTGTTGGGTGAGGATATTCTGGGGACAGGGTTGAAGTTCGACCTGGAAATCCGCATGGGTTCGGGCGCGTTTGTCTGCGGTGAAGAGACCGCGCTGATGATTTCCATCGAAGGGAATCGTGGGGAACCTCGGCCGCGGCCGCCTTTTCCGGCAAACAAGGGGCTGTGGGGCAAACCCAGTGTATTGAACAACGTGGAAACGTTCGCGGCGATCCCTGCCATCATCAATCGTGGCCCCGAATGGTTTGCTTCGTATGGGACCGAAAAGAGCAAAGGAACGAAGGTCTTTGCCTTGGCGGGCGCCGTGAACATGACGGGGCTTGTGGAAGTGCCCGTCGGAACGCCGCTGGGCGAGATTATCTACGACATTGGCGGCGGGATTCCCAACGGCAAGAAGTTCAAGGCTGCGCAGATCGGAGGTCCTTCGGGCGGTTGCATTCCCCGCCAACACCTCAACGTGCCGGTAGACTACGAATCGCTGGCCGAGCTTGGCGCGATCATGGGGTCGGGCGGGTTGATTGTGATGGACGAAGATAGCTGCATGGTGGACGTTGCCCGCTATTTCCTGGATTTCGTGCAGGATGAGTCATGTGGCAAGTGTGTTCCGTGCCGCGTAGGGACCAAGCGGATGCTGGAAATTCTGGAGCGGATCTGCGAGGGGCGTGGCGAGATGGCGGACATCGATCATCTGGTTACGCTGGGGCAGCAGATCAAGGATACAGCGCTGTGCGGTCTGGGCCAGACAGCACCCAATCCGGTTCTCTCGACGATCCGGCATTTCCGGCACGAGTACGAGGCGCATATCCGGCAGAAGCATTGCGAGGCCGGGACGTGTCCAGGACTCGTCCGGGCACCTTGCCAGAGCGCCTGTCCCGCCCGTGTGGATGTGCCGGGGTTTGTGTCGCTGGTCGGCGAGAAAAGGTATTCGGAAGCCCTGAAGCTGCACCGCGAGCGCAATCCATTTGCGTCAGTGTGCGCACGGGTTTGCTTCCATACGTGTGAAGACAAGTGCCGGCGTGCGTCGCTGGACGACTCGGTTTCAATTCGCGGCGTCAAGCGCTTCATGGTGGATCAGGAAATCAAACTGCAGTTACCGGAGGTTCGCGAAAACAAGGAGAACGCCAGGCGCAAGGTGGCCATTATTGGCGCCGGACCGGCGGGGCTTTCCTGTGGCTATTTCCTGGCGCGACTGGGCTACCGGCCGAAAGTATTCGAGGCGGAACTGCGTCCCGGGGGCATGCTGGTCCAGACGATTCCGGCATATCGGTTGCCGCGTGAACTGCTGGCGCGGGAGATTCGCATGATTGAGCGGCTTGGGGTGGAGATCAAGACCAACGCCAGGCTGGGGAAGGACTTCACGTTGGACTCGCTCCGGAAACAGGGCTACGAAGCTGTTTTCCTGGCCGTGGGAGCACCGGACGGTGTCCGGCTTAAGATTCCCGGAAGCGACAGCAACGGTGTAGTGGAATCCATCGCCTTTCTTCGGGAGTATAACCTGCGAGGGTCGGTCCACGTTGGCAAGAAGGTGGTTGTCGTGGGGGGGGGTAATGCAGCCATTGATGCGGCGAGGACGGCGCTACGGCTCGGTGCGGAGGTCACGGTTGTGTATCGGCGAACCGAAGCGGAGATGCCTGCCTATGCCGAGGAAATCGAGCAGGCCCGCCAGGAGGGCGTCGTTCTGCAGACGTTGACTTCGCCGGAGGAGCTTCTGGTGAAGAACGGCATGGTGTCAGGGGTGCGTTGTCACCGTATGAAACTTGGTGAGTTTGATCGGTCTGGGCGGCGGAGTCCGAAGGACAGCGGCGAGGAACTGGTGCTTGAGGCGGACCAGGTCATTCTGGCAGTGGGGCAGACGTTGAATGCCCGTGGATTGACCGGGAATCTGCCGGTAGACCTGACCGGAAGCAGCCAATTCACGGTTGATGCCCTTACGGGTCAAACGAGCGTGGCGTGGTTGTTTGCAGGCGGGGATGCGGCAACGGGGCCGGCGTCGGTTGTGGATGCCGTGGCGGGCGGGGAGAAGGCGGCTGTTGCGATCAACCGGCTTCTGACGGGTTCGGAACAAGCGTTTTGGCGTCAGGAGACTGTGACGAACACCGCGTTCGATCCAGATGGCGATCCTGTGACGTTTTCCCGCAGTTCGATGGTTCTGCTGTCAACGGAGCGGCGCAAGAACAACTTTGACGAAGTGGAGCAATCCTGGAGCGAAAGTGAAGTTGTGAAACAGGCGCGGCGCTGTCTGCGTTGCGACTATCGGGAAAAGGGAGAAAGCGAGGTCGTGGTATGCCAAAACTAACGATTGACGGTCGCGAGATAGTGGTGCCCGAGGGGACTACCATTCTGGACGCGGCGGGACAGATGGGGGTAAAGATCCCGACGTTATGCTATCTGAAGGACCTGCAAGCCATCGGGGCGTGCCGTGTCTGCGTGGTGGAAATTGAAGGCGCGAAAACATTGGCGGCGTCATGTGTGATGCCGGCGGCCGACGGCATGAAGGTTCATACGAACACGCGCCGCGTGCGCGAGGCCCGGCGGATGGTGGTCGAGTTGATGCTCTCGGAGCACGAGGGAAACTGCCAGATATGCGACCGTAACAACGACTGCGAACTGCAGGCGGTGGCGCACGACCTCGGCATTCAATCGATACACTTTGCGGGAGCAAAGGCCAGCGCCACGTTGGATGCCAGCACGGCCGGCGTAGTGCGTGATAACGGTAAGTGCATCAAGTGTCGACGCTGTGTGGCTGTTTGCAGCCAGGTGCAGGCGGTTGGGGCCCTTTTCCCGCAATTCCGCGGGTTCAAGACGGTGATCGGGCCGGCGTTTGGCAAAAACCTTGATCAGGTGGCCTGCGTGCAGTGCGGCCAGTGTGCGGCTGTCTGCCCGGTGGGGGCGATTGTGGAAAAGAGCAGCCTTGATAAGGTCTGGGCGGCGTTGGATGACAAGTCCAAGACGGTGGTGGTGCAGACGGCCCCTGCGGTTCGGGCCTCGCTCGGTGAATGTTTTGGCTATCCGGCTGGGACGCTGGTGACCGGCAAGATGGTGACGGCATTGCGCCGGTTGGGGTTTGCGACGGTCTTCGACACCAATTTCACGGCGGATCTGACCATCATCGAGGAGGGGGTGGAACTGCTGAGTCGTTTGAAAAAGGCAGTAAAGGATAAGCAGGAAGTCGCCCTGCCGCAGTTTACCAGTTGTTCGCCGGGATGGATCCGGTACATGGAGTATTTCCATCCCGACATGCTGCCGTATCTGTCCACCTGTAAATCGCCCCAGCAGATGTTTGGAGCGATTGCCAAGACGTATTGGGCGGAGAAGATCGGGAAGAAGGCGGAGGATATATTTGTTGTTTCGGTGATGCCGTGTCATGCCAAGAAGTCGGAGGCGGAGCGGCCCGAAATGAACTCCAGTGGGGTGCAGGACGTGGATGCGGTGCTTACCACGCGCGAACTGGCGAGCATGATCAAGCAGGCGGGGATTGAGTTTGCGTCGCTGCCGGAGGACTCGGTCGATCGCATTCTCGGGACGTCGACAGGCGCGGCGGACATTTTCGCCAACACAGGCGGGGTGATGGAGGCAGCGCTTCGGACGGCGTGGGAAGTGATAACAGGGCGGGAACTTCCATTTGTCAATCTGCGCGTAGATCCCCTAACTGGGCTGGATGGGATCAAGGAGGCGGCTATCACGATTTCCGGAACGGTGCCGGAGTGGTCGTTTCTGGAAGGGGTGACGCTGAAGGTGGCCGTAGCCTCGGGGCTTGGCAACGCACAGAAAGTGGTTGAGCGGATCAAGTCGGGCGAATCGACGTATCACTTTGTTGAAGTCATGACGTGTCCAGGGGGTTGCATTGGCGGAGGAGGGGCGCCAAGGATGACAACGAATGAGGTTCGCAAGCAGCGGCTGGCGGCGCTGTATCGGGAAGATGAGGGGAAGAAACTGCGGAAGTCCCATGACAATCCCAAGATCAAGCAGATTTACGGCGAGTTCCTGGGAGTGCCCCTCGGTGCGGTGTCGCACCATTTGTTGCATACGGAGTATATCAAGCGGGAACGCGTTTAGAGTAGGGTTTGTGAGAATTCATTGCCGCGAAACGGGGCAAGACCGTTTGGCGGGTTTAACGTTAGGAAAGGACTGTTGAGATGGCGAAGATATTGATTGTGGATGATGATGTGGGTTTAGTGGAATCGTTCTCAGAGATTTTGGAAGAGCATGCCTATACCACGGTTCGTGCGTCCAATGGTGAGGAGTGTTTCCTGAAGGCCAAATCCGAGAAGCCGGATCTGATTCTGCTTGATGTGATGATGGTCAAGGAGAATGAAGGTTTTGAAGTCGCGAAACGACTGAGGGCGGACAAGGAAACCCGGCATATACCGGTCATCCTGGTCACCGGAATTCGGAAGGCCAAGAACCTGCCGTTTGGGTTTGAACCGGACGATGACTGGTTGCCCGTCACGGCGGTTCTGGAGAAGCCTGTTCCGCCTGAGGCCCTCCTGGCGCATATTGCCGCGGCATTGAAGAAATAGTCGGGGGAATGGCGTGGCGGCGGAGCGTGGGGCTTTAGCTGTCTTCTGCTGCGAGCCTTGCAGATTGCGGGCGAGTTTGCAGTCAAAGGAGTTGATCAATGAATCCCAATAATGCCTTGGTGGCGAAGATTCCGGGTTCGGTGATACGTCGGTTGCCGAAGTATCTGACCCACGCGCAACGGCTTCGCCAGGCGCACGTGGAGTGGGTATCGTCCTCTGAACTGGCGGAGGCACTGGGCTTGACGAGTTCCACGGTTAGGCAAGACCTTTCGCATATCGACTTTTCCGGAATATCCAAGCGTGGGTATTCGACGGCGGGGCTTGAAGCGGCGCTGGCGGCGACTCTGGGCGCCGACCACGAGATTTGCTGCGTGGTGGTGGGGGCTGGAAATTTAGGGCGAGCGCTGGCGCTGCATGAGGAGTTTCTGCATCAGTCCTTCAGAATTTGTGCGATCTTCGACAGCAGTCCCGCCCTGTTGGGCAAGCGGGTCGGCAAGTTGACGGTACGGGCGATGGATGAGCTTTCCGGTGTGATTTGCGGGCAGGATGTGGATATCGGGATTGTGGCGGTTCCCCCGGTGGTGGCTCAACAGGTGGCGGACCGGCTGATTGTGGCGGGTGTGCGCGGGTTGTTGAATCTGACGACAGCACACCTGGTGGTGCCGAGGAAAGTGTCGGTGGTTGACGCGCGTATCCTGGCGAGCCTTCGGGAGTTGGCGTACGCCGTCAAGGTCAAGGAACCGTATTTTTGATTGATGAGTGTGTTGCGCAGCGGGTCCCGTTGCCGGGCGTTGCGACCTGAGTGATATGAACAACCATAGGAAGGCAGAGTAATGAAGCAAGCAATGGAACGTCTGCGTGGGCTTCGCCGGAAGGCAGAGCAGAGGCTTTTTGAACAGAAATACCAGGCTCGGATGAGGATTACGGTAGGGTCAGCGACCTGCGAGAACGCGGCGGGGGCCAACGAGGTTTACGAGCGGTTTGAGCAGTTGATCAAGAAGCATGAACTTACGGATGTGGTGCTCAGCCGGGTGGGTTGCACGGGGAAGTGCGACATGGAGCCGGTGGTCACGATTTTGAGTAATCGGACGATCCCGAGCAAGTACATCTACATGAAGCCTGATAAGGTGGACCAGGTGTTCGAGTCGCATGTCGTCAACGGGGTTCCCGTGGAGAACCTCACCATGCGACACGTGGCGGGGGTTAAGTCGGCCGAGAAGATTGTGAGTGTCTGTGGCGGAGCACACTGCCTCAAGGGAAATGCGATCGGTCTGGAGCGAATGTTTGCCGATGAAGTGGTGAAGCAGGGGTTGGGGGATAAAGTGAGCGTCACGAGCTCGGCGTGCCATGGGTTGTGCAGTGTGGGCCCGGTGGCGTTTGTGTATCCGGATAATGTGCTGTATCAGAAACTCACGCCGGATGTGGTGGCGAAGATCGTCAAGAAGCACCTGGCGGGCGGGCGACCGGTGGCGGAGCATGTGTGGCATGGCAAACGGCTGACCAACCGCTTCTTTCCGGTGTTTGGCGATGTTCATTTCTTTGGCAAACAACTGCGGGTGACGTTACGGAATTGCGGCATCATCGATCCAGAAAGCATTGACGAGTATCTGGCGGTTTGCGGGTACGAGGCGGCGGTGAAGGTGCTGACCGAAATGACGCCGCTTGATGTGGTGAATGCCGTCACGAAGTCAGGGTTGCGGGGGCGCGGGGGCGGCGGTTTCCCGACAGGCGTAAAGTGGAATTTCGCGCTGTCACAGAAGAGCGACGAGAAATACATCATCTGCAATGCCGACGAAGGCGATCCGGGCGCGTTTATGGACCGGAGCACGATCGAGGGTGACCCTCATACGGTTGTGGAGGGGATGATCATCGGAGGGTACGCCATTGGGGCGAAGCAGGGGTATGTGTATATCCGTGCGGAATATCCGCTGGCGATCAAGCGCCTGGAAATTGCGATTGCCGCCGCGCGCAAGGCAGGGTTCCTTGGGAAGAAGATTTTCGGAACCGACTGGGACTTCGACATTGAAATCCGTCTGGGGGCCGGTGCATTCGTCTGCGGCGAGGAAACGGCGCTGATCCGGTCGATTGAAGGCGAGCGCGGAATGCCACGGCCGCGCCCACCGTATCCGGCTGTCAAGGGACTGTGGGGCAACCCGACGGTGATCAACAATGTGGAGACGCTGGCGAACATTCCGGTGGTGATCCTGGACGGGGCGGAATGGTTCAGTTCGATCGGTACGGAGAAGAGCAAGGGGACCAAGGTGTTTGCGCTGGCTGGAAAGGTGAGCAACACGGGGTTGGTTGAAGTTCCGATGGGGACGACGCTGCGTGAAGTGGTGTACGAGGTTGGCGGGGGTATCCGGGACGGGAAGGCCTTCAAGGCGGTGCAAACAGGGGGGCCTGCGGGCGGTTGTCTGCCGGAGTCCTACCTGGACACGCCGGTGGACTACGAGTCGCTGACAGCGGCGGGTTCGATGATGGGCAGCGGCGGGATGATTGTAATCGACCAGGATTCATGCATGGTGGATATGGCGCGATTCTTCCTCGACTTCACCCAGGATGAATCCTGCGGGAAGTGTACCCCGTGCCGTGAAGGCACCAAGCGTATGTTGGAGATACTGCTGCGCATCACCGGGGGACAGGGGGTGGAAGGGGATATTGAGAAGTTGCTACGGTTAGCCGACACGATCAAGAAGACGTCGCTTTGCGGACTGGGGCAGGCGGCGCCGAACCCGGTGATCAGCACCATCAAGCACTTCCGCGCGGAATACGAGGCGCATATCCGGGAGAAGCGGTGCCCGGCAGGGGTTTGTGCAGGACTCCTGACGTATAGCATTGAAGCGGAGAAATGCATTGGGTGTGGGGCCTGCAAGAGGCAATGCCCGGTTGCATGTATTAGCGGCAAACCAAAGGAGCTTCATATCATTGATTCCACGCGGTGCGTCAAGTGCGGGCAATGCGTTGAGGCGTGCAAATTTGACGCAGTGACAAGGAAATAATCATGACAACAGAAAAGAAAATTACGCTATGGATTGACGGAACGAAACTGACGGTTCCTGAGAAGTTCACCATTATGCAGGCCGCAGACGCGGTGAATATCACGGTGCCGAGGTTGTGCTACCATCCTGACCTGAGCGTCATTGGCGCCTGCCGGGTTTGCGTGGTAGAGGTGGAGGGGCAGCGAAACCCGGTAGCATCGTGCACGTTCCCCGTGGCGGAGGGAATGCGGGTCAAGACCTCGTCTCCATTGTTGCGCCGGTTGCGTCGTGACGTTGTGGAGTTGATTCTGGACAACCATCCGATGGACTGTCAGACCTGTCCCCGCAATGGGACATGTGAACTTCAGAAGTTATCTTATGACCTGGGGGTGCGCGAGCGGCTGTTCGAGGGGGAGCGGAAGAAGTTTCCGGTCGACACGTCGTCCCCGGTCCAGCGGAATGCGGAGAAGTGCATCCTGTGCGGGCGCTGTGTGCGCGTGTGTTCTGAGGTTCAGGGGGTTAACAACCTGGATCAGCAGCACCGCGGGTTTCACAACGTGGTGACTCCTGCCCACGGGAACAACATGATTGATTCGGTATGCATCCACTGTGGCCAATGCGTCAATGTCTGCCCGACCGCGGCGTTTGTGGAGCAGGATGCGACGGAGGCGGTGTTTGAGGCGCTATCCAACCCGGATCTGCATGTGGTGGTGCAGACGGCGCCGGCGATACGGGCGGCCATTGGCGAGGGATTTGGTTTCGAGCCAGGCACACCGGTGACGGGCAAGATGGTCACGGCGTTGCGCATGGCCGGATTCCACCGGGTGTTCGACACGAACTTCGGGGCTGACCTGACCATTATGGAGGAGGCGACGGAGTTTGTGCAACGGTTGACGAAGAACGAGCGCCTGCCGTTGATCACCTCCTGTTCCCCGGGTTGGGTCAACTTCATGGAGCGCTTCTATCCGGAACTTATTCCCCTGACGTCGACCTGCAAGTCCCCGATGAGCATGCTCTCGGCGTTAGTGAAGACGTTCTACGCCGAGAAAGTCGGGATTGATCCCAAGAAGATCTTTGTCGTGGCGGTGATGCCTTGCACAGCCAAGAAGTTCGAGCGGGGTCGTCCTGAGCATGTGGCGCCGTGGGGCCAGCCATATACGGATGCGGTGGTTACCACCCGTGAGTTGATCTGGATGCTCAAGTGCCTTGGGATTGATTTCAAGGATCTGGAGGACGGAGCCTTTGATTCGCCGTTGGGAGTGTCTTCCGGTGCCGCCGACATATTCGGGGCGACGGGTGGCGTCATGGAGGCGGCATTACGGACGGCCTACGAGGTGGTCACTGGCAAGGAGTTGACACATCTGGAGTTTGAGCAGGTGCGTGGCGTGGAGGGGGTGAAGGAGACCTCGATTGAGATTGATGGGAAGACCATCAGTATCGGGGTGGCCAACGGGCTGCAGAACGCGAAATTCCTGCTGGACCGCGTCGTAAACGGCGAGAAGGTGTATCACATTATCGAGATCATGGCCTGTCCGGGTGGGTGCGTTGCAGGCGGGGGGCAGCCGTATCCGCCGAGGGGGATGCACGTTCTGGATCCCGAACTGGCGCGGATCCGGGCAAGGGCCCTGT
>JBIJCW010000081.1:0-9192 GCA_044344495.1 Kiritimatiellia bacterium
CCTGGTACTCCAGGCGGGTGGTGAAATCTGCCTGAATTTTCCGGGATCGATGTTGAATGTTGAAATCCTGTCTATTATTTGTCCAGGAAGACTTGTGTATGAGGGGTAGGACGAGCCCGGCGGGCGCCACTGGCACCCTCTGCCAAAACTTCAAAGATTCGCCCGTGTGCAATCCTTGCGCAATATTTCGGGAGGTTCCTGTTGCCCCGCTCTCTGGCTTCATGTATCATTAACGCCTAAGACGGCAATGGATGCAGTCCTCGGAAGGCCTTGTTTAACCGGCTTGGAGAAATTAAATGAAGTCCTTATTAGTGCTACTCCTGATGGTGGCTGTGGGTTGCGAAGTTGACACGCGCTCGTCGGGCGACGCGGCATCCGCTGCGCCAAATTCGGATGCCCCGGGAACGAACGTGCTTTCCTCCGCCGAGGAAGCCGCCGCCCAGGCAGAATGGGATGCCATCCGATGGCACACTAGCAGCGGCCCCAACTGCAAGGGCGCGGTGAAAGTCATGAGCCTTTCCGCCCGGATTACGGATGGAGGGAATAAGGTCTCCTTCTCCTGGGATCGTTATCCCTGGTCAGGGATGGGGGTCGGGCATTTCTTCGTTTGGAACGGCACCGGATGGAGCGGTGGAAAGTTCGACTGGATCCGCCAGGGAGGCCAGGGGACCAAGTTGATGGAGAATGTCCGCGAAGGCTATAATGGTCTCCACATTCCTGCCTCGGGCACACGCGTAGCGTTTGCCTGGACCGACGCTGACGGCCGGCAACGTAGTAACCTGGCCTACACCACCTGGCCGTAAGTTTCGTCCTATGCACCGACAGATTTGCTGGATAGAACGGGGCGATGACGGGGTCCGGCGCGAATTGCGTGTGACCGTTCATCGCGGACAAGTCAAGTGGCAGTTCAAGGCCGAGACGGACGAACGCTGGGATTACACCACGCCACCGACACCCGCCGACTGGGACAACCTCCTTGAGCGGGTGGAGAACCGCTACCAGCGACGGAATATCTCTTATGACGACTGCCAACTGGTGCGCCGCCACCACGCCGAAGCCTTGGGCGGTCTGGCGGCGGCATCGCCGACCCCATGAGCAACCCGGCCTCCATCCGCTCCTGCGGGGATTGTTGCACCCGTCTGGTGGATTTCGGTGTCATGCTGGGTGGAAGCGCCGTTCTCGAACACATTAACCTCCACATGCATTGCGGCGAGTTGACGGCCGTGATCGGTCCCAATGGCGCTGGCAAAACCACCTTGTTGCGCGCCATGATCGGCGATCTGCCGCATAGCGGCTCGCTCCGTTTCATCCATCGCGGCAACCTGGAAAGCGCCAAGCCACTTCGCATCGGCTATGTTCCGCAAAAGCTCGAGATCGACAATACCTCACCAACCACGGTCATCGATCTTTTTGCCGCCACCCTGACCCGCTGGCCGCTATGGCTGGGCCAGCGCGCCTCCATCCGCCGCAAGACGCGCGAGAATCTGGCCCTTGTCGGCGCCGATTCGCTCCTCGACCGCAAACTCGCCGAGATCTCCATTGGACAACTCCAGCGTGTCTTCCTCGCCCTGGCCCTGATCCCCGTCCCCGAGTTGCTTTTGCTCGACGAGCCGGTCTCCGGTGTAGACCGGGCCGGGACAGAACTCTTTTATCAGACCGTCTCCCGCATGCGCACGGAATTTGACCTCTCGATTCTCCTGGTCTCGCACGATTTCGCCGCCGCCGCCCGCGTGGCCGACCGTATCCTCCTGCTGAACCGGTCCATTCTCTGCGATGGCCAACCCCGCGACGTGCTTCTCAATCCCCTGATCCGCCAGACGTTCGGATTCGGTTTCGCCGACACCGAAATCCCAAACCGTCATCCGCTGGATCATGCGTTGCGCCATGAGGCGCACCAGCCGTCTCCGGATGGCGGGAGGGTGCTGTCATGATTCCATTCTGGAGCGATTGGGTGGCGCAGTTACCCTTCGAATGGGCGCATTACGGGTTCATGCAAAGCGCGCTTCTGGCGGTCCTGCTGGTGACGCCCCTTCTCGCCCTGCTCGGTTGCCTGGTGGTGAACAACCAGATGGCCTTTCTCTCGGAAGCCATGGGCCACTCCACGCTCACCGGGTTGGCCATCGGGGTTCTGCTGGGTTTGCGCGAACCGGTGACGGCCGTGGTTGGGTTTGCTGTTGTGCTGGGCATTCTGATGTTCCTGATGCGCCGTTACAGTTCCTTGCCACCGGACACTGCCATTGCCCTGGTCATGGCCATTGTGGTTTCGCTGGGCGTGGTGTTGCTCTCGCGGGGTGGGGGATTCAGCAAGTTCTCACGCTACCTGATTGGTGATATCCTCACCATTTCTCCCGCTGCGATAGGGTGGCTTGCCGGCGTACTCGTCCTGGTCCTCCTGGTGTGGTGTTTTCTCTTTAACTCGCTCTTCGTTGTCTACCTCAACCCATCACTGGCCGCCAGTCGGGGATTCCCGGTCCGCCGGATGGAACTGTTCTTCACGGTGCTGGTCGCCGTGGTGGTCGCGCTGAGCATGCCCTGGGTGGGACTGCTGGTGATCAACTCGATGCTGATCCTGCCTGCCGCCGCCGCACGACGCCTGGCCCGAAGCACGCGGCAGTATGTCCTCTTCGCCCTGGCGATCGGCATCCTGTCCGGCGTCCTGGGACTGGTGACCTCCTTCTACTGGGACACCGCCACCGGCGCCACCATGGTGCTCTGGGCAGGCGGCTTCTTCGCTGCCTCCGCCTTCTTCCGGCGGTAGGTGTCCGTGCGGCACATGAAAAAACGTGCCTGTCGGGCGAAAAGCGGGTACATTCAACCGTCAACAACAGGAAACCATGAAGTTCAACAAGACCATCGGGGATAAGCGGATGTCGGCTTTCGCGAAATACCGGCATGTGTGCTACGGCGACACGTCGTTGTCGGGTATCATCGCCGCCGAGATCACCTTGCTCCTCTGCAATGGTCTGCCCGGGGCCGCCGGCCTGTGGTTGCGAGGCAAACTCTACCGCCGGTTGTTTGCCTCCATCGGAAAGGGTGTTGTCTTCGGACGCAACATGACCCTGCGTCATCCCCACAAGATCCACCTCGGCAACAACGTGGTACTCGACGACAACGTGGTGCTCGACGCCAAGGGCGACCACAATCTCGGGATCAGGATCGGCGACGATGTGTACATCGGACGCAACACCATTGTCTACTGCAAGGATGGCGACATTGTCATCGGTTCAAAGGCCAACATCTCCTCCAACTGCCAGCTTTTCTCCTCGAACCGGCTGGAGGTCGGGGGTGGGGCCGTGGTTGGCGCCTTCTCCTACTTCCTCAGCGGCGGTGAGTATGACTCCGCCAGCGCCATCCCCTTCGCCGACCAGGACGTCCAACCCTCCCAAGGGCCCCTGGTCATTGGCGCCAACTCATGGATCGGGGCGCACGTCACGGTCACCGACGCTTCCTCCATTGGCGAGCATTGCGTCGTTGGAGCGGGCGCCGTGGTGACCCGGCCCGTTCCGCCGAACAGTGTGGCGGTAGGGGTCCCCGCCCGCGTGGTCAAGTCATTGTCAGCCGCCAAGCCCACCCATGAATAAGCGCGCGCTGGCCTTTCTGCTCAAGGGGCTCCTCAGCCTGACGATCCTGATGTTCATCTACCGTCGCGTGGATACCGCCGCCTTGGGTGAGCATCTGGCCGCCATCCACGTTCTGCCGCTCGTGGCGTTCTTCGCCCTGCTGATCCTGAACACGCTGCTCAGTGCCGCCAAATGGGGGATCTTTCTCAAGGCCGACGGCATTGAACACCCGCTGGGCCGGCTCTTCATCAGTTACTACGTGGCCAGTTTCTTCACCGTGCTGTTGCCTTCCACCATTGGCGGCGACAGTTACCGTGTCTATGACATCACCCGGCGCGGGTCCGGGGCCGGACATGTTGCGGCCTCGGTGCTGGCCGACCGACTCACTGGTTTCCTGGCGCTCTCGCTGTTGGGCCTGCTTTTCCCGGTCTTCGGTTGGGGGATCCTTCCCGACCACCGGGTGTTGCTGATTCCGCTGGCGGTCTTCGGCGGCCTGCTGGTGATCGTAGGGTTGCTCTACCAGCACACGTTGCTGCTGCGCCTGATGGCCTGGTTCCGCCTGGACCGGATTGGCGTTTTGCAGCGCTTTGCGGACCGGTTCTTCCAATCCATCCAGACTTATCGCCGCCGTCCCGCTGTGATTATCCGGGCCATGGGCATTTCGTTCCTCTTCCAGGGCAACGTGATCCTTGCCATCTACTGTTTGTCGCAGGCACTGGGGCTGGGTATTCCGCCCTTGTTTTACGGGGTGGCGGTGCCTGTGGTCTCCCTGATTGAAGCCATTCCGATTTCCATTTTCGGGATTGGTCTGCGCGACTCCGGCTATATGCTGCTCTTCGCGCAAATCGGGCGCGCCCCGGCCGAGGCCGCCGCCCTCTGCATCCTGTACGTGGCGGCCACGTTGGTCTATGTGGCCATGGGGGGGCTGGTCTTTCTCCTGCAGAGACGGGAAGGCGCTCCCGTCGCAAGCCGTCCGGAGTCCCCATGAGTTCAAAATCCATTCGCACAACCGAACGCTGGCTTCTGATCCTGCTGCTGACCTCGCTGCTTTGGGTGTGGTTTACCTGGCCGCTGCCGCAGCAGGTCTTCTCCGGAATCCCGTGGACGGGGCACGCCACCGAACGCAACCCGGTCCGGGCCATGGTGCCGGGCGATCATCTCCAGCTCATGTATCATTTCTGGCTGTTGGGCGACATGCTCCGCGGCGATACCCCGTGGTTCAACAACCTCTACGAATTCAACACCGGCCATGACGACGACGGCTACCGTCCCGATCCGTTCTATGTTCCCTTCTCGCTGGTGTATGCGGCGGGGGAGCGTTTTGCCGGCCGCGCGTTCGGGTGGAATCTCGCCGGATTCATCGGCCTGCTGTTGACCCTCCACTTCACCTGGCGCCTGGCCAGGCAATACACGGAGAGCGACCGGCTGGCGCTGGCGGCCGCTGTCATCGCCCTGGCATTGCCCTACCGCTGGTTCTGTCTGCTGGGCGGCAGTCCCACCGGGTTCGGCATGGCGTTTGTTCCCATGCTGCTCTATGGTCTCGACCGGGCCATCCGGCAACTGTCAATGGCCGGCGGCCTTCTGGCGGGGCTGGCCATTGTGCTGGCCTACTGCACCGACCTGCACGTCTTCTATTTCCTCGGACTCGCCGCGCCGGTCTGGTCGCTGATGGCGCTTCTGCAGCGCGATGATTTCCGATGGGCGCGGCCGCGTTCGTGGTGGCGGTTGGTTGGCGTACTCTGGCCGGTGGCCGCCGCGCTCCTGATGGTGTTTGAGATGGGCCGTCTCACCAGCGGCCATCTGGCCGGGACGGATCTGGCCGCCGGCCGGTCGCTACAGGAAGTGGCCGCCTTCTCGCCCGATGCCGCCGGGTTCCTGGGGTGGGGGAATCTTGGCACGGGCAATCACATCTATATTGGCATTGTGCCTCTGTTGCTCATCGCGGGCGGCGTGGTGTTTCTGCTCCGGAGCGCGCGCCGCAAACCGAAGCTGAGTTTCCACGAATGGGTGTTTGGCGCTTTCCTGCTGGGCGCGGTGGCGTTCATCATGGTGCTGGCACTGGGGCCCCGCGGGCCCTTCCATGGCGCCTTGCTCGATCTCTGCCGCCAGTTCATCCCGAAGTACAAGATGATCCGGCAGACACCCAAGATCTATTGCCTGATGCCCTCGGTCATGGCGGCCCTGCTGGCCTTCCTCTTCGGCGCCGTGATGGCACGGGTGTCGCGGAAGAAACTGGCTGGCGGCCTCCTGGTCCTGGCGGTGGCTCTGGCGATGGTGGAATTCAAGGCCCACCTGCGGGCTGGCATTTGCGATGTGGAGATGCAGCAGGAAGCTTACCGGGCGGTCGCCACCCATGCCGGGCACCATCAGCGGATTCCGCGGGTGCTGGTCCTGCCGTTCTGGCCCGGCAACTCTCACTGGGCTTCGCTCTACGAGCACTATGCCTCGCTGTACCGCTTGCGTATGGTCAACGGCTACTCCCCGGCCGTTTCCACCAACTACATCCAATCGGTCTTCCGTCCGCTGGAAAGCGCCAATCTCGGGGAGCTTCAGGAACCCCAGTTGGATCAACTGCAGTCCATGGGCGTGGATTACCTTCTTCTCCACGAAGATGCCTTCCCGGAGAAGGTCAGTCCGTACCCCGTGATCTTCACCTTGAACGGGTTACTGACGAATCCGCATCTGGAATTGCTTGCCCACTCCCGGCAGGTCTGGGCCTTTCGCATCCGTCATGGCGAACCCGCCGGCGTGCCTACGGGCGAGCCTATTGCCTGTCCGGTCCTGTTTCCTGCGCGTCGGTGGGAGGCCGAATCCGCGCGCCAGCGGAAGGACGCCAACACGATCCCGCTCCTTGGGGCGGGCGGCATGGCCTACATGTGTCTGGCGGAAGTGGAATCCTCCCTGACCTTGCGACCCACGGCGGTGCCCGCCGTTCCGGGGCAGTCCCTGCTGTTGCGTGTCTCCGGGCACGGCGAACTGCGGTTCGAACTCCTGACCAACGGGGCCCCCGCCCAACGTTCCGCCCTCGAAATCCGTTCCGAGCGTTGGACCTGGCGGAACCTGCCGATTCAAAGTCAGGACCGCCATGCCTGGCTGACGCCCCGTTTATCGGCGATTTCACCGTATCTCAACATCGACATGGCCATCCTCTGTGGCCGTCCGTGGCGTATGCCTGCTGTGGGCGAAACCCTGGTCTTTCCCGCCGCTTCCTTTTTCCATGCCGGATTCACCGATCCTATGGATGGCAGCGTTACCCTGAGTCCCGGGCCGGACCCGGAAGGCGCCGTCCTCTATGGACTCAACCTGCCGCTCGAACGCGGGGAGTACCAGATGGAACTGCGGTTCCACACCAGCGCCGTAGACGGCACCCGTGTTGGCTCCATCGAGGCCACCGGTGAGGATGTGCAATGCCGCCCCGTGGAAATCATGGCCGGCTTAGCCTGCCGCGGCACGTTTACCGTGGAGAGCGACCTTCCGGTGCGGCTCAACCTTCACTACAATCGCGCGGCGGCAATAAGGGTACAGTCATGGTCACTGAGCAGGATAAGGTAAGGAGATGCAGATGAGGATTCTGGTTACAGGCGGGACGGGCTTCACGGGCAAGGCTCTGGTGCGTCGGCTTCTGGATGCGGGGCACCAGGTGGTGGCGATGGATAACAAGGAGGGGCTCAAGACCCGGGAGCTTCGCGAATGGGGGGCCGAGGTGGTCATCGGGAGCGTCACGGACCGTGACCTCGTCCGCCAATGTATGAAGGGCGTGCAGGTGGTGCATCATCTGGCGGCAGCCTTCCGCGAAATGAATGTGCCCAACACCTACTATGATGAGGTCAATGTGGGAGGCACCCGCAATGTGCTGGAAGCCGCCTGGGAGGCCAAGGTCGACAAGTTCATTTACTGCAGCACCTGCGGTGTCCATGGCAATGTGGACAACCCGCCGGGCGGCGAAGATTCGCCGATCAAGCCGGCCGACTATTACCAACGCACCAAGTACGAGGCTGAACCCATCGTTCTGGACTATTTCAGGAAGGGCATGAAAACCGTCATCCTGCGTCCGGCGGCTATTTACGGGCCCGGTGATCCCGAACGCTTCTACATGATTTTCAAGCGGGTGGCGTCGGGCCGCTTCCTGATGTTCGGCAACGGCCGGACGTTGTACCATCCCTTGTATATCGACAATCTGGTGGATGCCTTCATGCTGGCCATGGAACCCGGCAAAGGCGACGGCCAGGCCTATCTGATCGCCGATGAGGAATATGTCCAGATCGAGGATCTGGTCCGGCGGTCCGCGAAGGCGCTTGGGGTGGACGTATCGATTCCGCATTTGCCTGTATGGCCCGTGATTGTGGTGGGCCATATCGTCGAAAAATGCTGCAAGCCTTTCCGGATCAGCCCGCCGATCTTTCCGCGCCGGGTGGACTGGTACCGTCAGAACCGCGCCTTTACGATTGCCAAGGCCAAACGCGATCTGGGGTACCGTCCCGCCGTGGGGTTGGATGAAGGGCTCCGGCGCACCGCCGAATGGTACCGTAAGGAAGGTTACCTCCGGCGGTGAGTGGGCTGGCTCGGGGATAGAGGCGGAGTTCCTGCGACGCCGGGATCAGAACGGCGGAGGAGCAACTTCTCGTTGCGGCCGGTGCACAGGGGGGGGCGGAGCGGGGACTCCCGCGGGTTTCACGACGACCTTCTCTTCATCGGTGATGATGGTGTCGGCATCCACGTAGTATTTGGGTGTCCCTATCAGCCGCGAATCGGCCTTGAATTCCCGGATCCGCCCGGTGACCCGCACTTTCAACCCCTCCCTCAACTTGGAGACTATCTCCATTATATCATCCTTCTTCTTGACGATTACCGGCAGGCCGGGATCACCGACCGTCAGGACCATGCAGCGGTCGGATTTGAATCCCCGCACTTCCATATAGTAGGGCAGAGTGGCCTCAATACCGCGATAGACATCCGCATAAATAATGAGTTTGCCGCGGTACTTCTCAGGCGCCACCTTGAGCATGGTGAAGGGCACTTCGTTGGTGGACGTTGCCGCAGGAAGAGTGGCGGCGGCCGTCGCGAGGGTCAGGACGAACAGAAGACGCTTCATATGATATCCTTTCATTAGGCCTGCGAGAAAGAATAACCGGCGCGCGGGCGAAAGCAAGTGAATCTCCTGTGTTGTCCTGCATCCGTGCCATGGTAGTATGAAAGGAACACTGACACCGCAAGGAGGGTCGATGAGTAAAACCATTCTCTGCATCGGGGCCGGCTATGTGGGCGGTCCCACCATGGCCATGATCGCCAAGCAATGTCCCGATATCCGGGTTCACGTGGTGGATATTGATGCCGACCGCATCCGCGCCTGGCAGAGCGACCGGCTCCCCATCTATGAACCTGGACTGCACGAGGTGGTCAAGTCCGCCCTGAACAGGAATCTCTTCTTTTCCACGGATATCGCCCGCGGGATTGAGGAGGCCGACATTATCTTTGTCAGTGTCAACACGCCCACCAAGACCTTTGGGCAGGGGGCCGGCCAGGCCGCTGACTTGCAGTACTGGGAGAAAACCGCCCGCCAGATCAAGGAACACTCCCGCACGGACAAGATCGTGGTGGAAAAAAGTACGCTGCCCGTCCGCACGGCGGAGGC
>JBIJCW010000082.1:0-9095 GCA_044344495.1 Kiritimatiellia bacterium
TAAACCACATAATAACAAAGGCGTCCCCCCTTGTGGCGGGACGCCTCTTTTTCCGCCTGTGTCACCACAGGCACTCGAATCTCTCTCAAACCACCTTGCGAACGGCGTCAAGTTGCCCGGCACTGCCGAGCTTCTCGTTCTTGTGCGCAATAAACTTCGCATATTCCTTCATGAAGACCTTGCCCGGCGGACGCAGATCGAAGTTCTTCGGATCGTCACGGAACGCTTCGCGGTGCACGCGGCACCACACCAGACGGCCGTCAGTATCGATGTTGATCTTGGTCACACCCAGCGTTGCCGCACGCTTGAATTCGTCGGCGTTGACACCCTTGGCGCCGCCCATCTGACCACCGGCGGCATTGATACGCGCCACCTCGTCCTGGGGAACGCTGCTGGACCCGTGCATGACCAGCGCGAAGCCCGGCAAGCGCTTCTGGATCGCCGCCAACACATCAAAATGCAAACCCTGCGATCCCGTAAACTTGAACGCCCCGTGACTGGTCCCGATCGCACAGGCCAAACTGTCACAACCGCTCTTCTTGACAAATTCCTCAGCCTGGGCCGGGTCGGTCAGTTTTGCATCCGCTTCCGCCACGGAAACGTGCTCCTCCACGCCGCCCAACTTGCCCAGTTCGGCCTCAACGCTGATGCCGCGTGCATGCGCCGCATCCACCACGCGCCTGGTAATCTCGATGTTCTTCTCGAACGGCTCCGCACTGGCGTCAATCATCACCGAACTGTAGAACCCGCTCTGGATGCAGTCCATACAGGTGGCTTCATCGCCATGGTCCAGATGCACCGCGAAGATCGCGTCCGGAAAGATCTCATCGGCCGCGCGAATCATCGCTTCGAGCATCTTCTTGTTGGTGTACTGGCGCGCCCCCTTGGACAACTGGATGATGAACGGCGCCTTGCTGTCAATGTTCCCCTGGAACAACCCCATTGTCTGCTCAAGGTTGTTGATATTGTAGGCCCCAATGGCGTACTTGCCATAGGCGTGTTTGAATAACTGTTTCGTCGCGACAATCATGATTTCCTGCCTTCTTTGAACCGGTTCATTACTCAACCAAAGAGCCGCATACTCTAGGCGTTGCAGGCAATCCGTCAATGTTTTATTGATTTCACACTTTGACACATTTTGTATTGCCAACACACACAGCCTCTTGGCAAGGTGCCTGCCAACCCATGACAACCCAGCCTTCACAACCGATCCCCTCCCGTGGCAATCTCTTCCACCGCACCTCCATGCTGGTCGGCAAAAATGCCATGACCGCCCTCTTTCAAACGCGGGTTGCCATCTTTGGTGTCGGCGGGGTCGGAGGCTGGTCCGCTGAAGCGCTCGTGCGTTCCGGCATCGGACATTTGCTTCTGGTCGACTCCGATACCATCTGCTCGACCAACGTCAACCGCCAGATCCAGGCCACCGCACTGAACATCGGTAAGTCGAAGGTCGAGGAACTTCGCCGCCGCCTGCTGGAGATCAACCCTCACGCCCACATCGACACCCATCACGGGGCCTACAACGAACATACCGCCACGCAATTCGTCCTGGCCGACTTCGACTATGTCCTCGACGCCATCGACAGTCTCAAGAATAAGGTCCTGTTGATTAAACAGTGCATCGAAGCCGGTGTCACCGTCTATGCCTCCATGGGCGCCGCCGCCAAAATGGACCCGACGCTCGTTCGCGTGGCACCCCTCTCGAAAACCAAAATCTGCCCCCTCGCCCGCATGGTCCGCAAACGCCTCAACCGACTCGGTATCCCACAGGACTTCCTCTGTGTCTACAGCGAGGAAATGCCCCTCGACCCCGCCGAGGCATCCCTTTGCGGCACCGGCCAGTGCGCCTGCTCCCATGCCCCGTCATCTGACAACTCCGACTGGTGCGCTTTGAAAAAGCAGATCAACGGCACGGTGGTACACGTCACCGCCGTCTTTGGCCTAACCCTCGCCAGTATGGTCATCCGCGACATCGCCAACAAACACCCCCACTCGCCCGGCAAACCATCCGCCCCCTGATCACCGCCGCGCAACCTGTTGATTCTTTCGCCTCCCCGGCCCCCTGTGTAGGCGCCCCACGCGACTCTTCGCCGTTCACACTTGCCTGATGCGCCCGACGGGTGTAGAAACATCCCCACAACCAACGAGGTGTAGGATGGCAGCAATAAACGAAATATTGGCACACGCAGAGGGCGAACGGCACGAACTCGCCAGTTCATCCAAACCGCTCCTCTTCGAAATCGCATGGGAAGTCTGCCAGCAATTGGGCGGTATCTACACTGTCATCCGGTCCAAAGTCCCAAGCATTGTTGACCATTGGGGTTCTCGCTATTGCCTGATCGGCCCCTACAACCCCCAAACCTCCCAGGTGGAATTCGAGGAGGCTCAACCCTCGGGCTTCATGCGCGACGTCCTCAACGCGCTCCGGGATCAGGGAATCGAAGCCCACTACGGCCACTGGCTGATCACCGGACGCCCCCGCGTGGTCCTCCTGAACCCCAACTCCGCCACCGCCCAACTCGGCTTGGTCAAGTACCTCCTGTGGGAACACCACGACATCAGCATCCCGGGCGACGACCCCCTCATTAATCCAGTGGTCTCCTTCGGGTACTGCGTGGAACAATTCTTCCGGGCCGTCGCCAAGGTCCAGACAACACGCCGCCCCATCATCGCCCACTTCCATGAATGGATGGGCGGAACGGCCATCCCCGAAATCCGCCGTGCCAATATCCCTCTGTCCATCGTCTTCACCACCCACGCCACCCTGCTCGGTCGCTACCTCGCCATGAACGACCCCTGGTTCTATGACCACGTCCCATTCTCGGACTGGGTGGCCGACTCCCGCCGCTTCAACATCGAGGCCCAAGTTCGCCTCGAACGCGCCGCCGCCCATGGAGCACACGTCTTCTCCACCGTCAGCGAAATCACCGGTTACGAATGCGAACACCTGATCGGCCGCAAGCCGGATGTGCTCCTGCCCAACGGCCTGAATATCGAACGGTTCGTTGCCCTCCATGAATTCCAGAACCTGCACCGAATCTACAAGGAGAAGATCAACGAATTCGTCATGGCCCACTTCTTCCCGAGTTATTCGTTCGACCTAGATCGCACCTTGTATTTCTTCACCTCCGGACGTTTCGAGTACCGCAACAAGGGGTTCGACCTCACCCTCGAAGCCCTGGCCCGGCTAAACTGGCGCATGAAACAGGCCGGCACCAACCAGACGGTCGTGTTCTTCATCATCACCCGTCAGCCCATCCGCTCCATCAACGCCGAGGCCCTGCGCCGTCGCGCCATGATGCAGGAAATGCAGCATGACTGCCGGAGTATCGGCGACCAAATCGGCGAGCGCCTCTTCGTCGCCACCGCCAAGGGCAAGTTCCCGCCTCTCGAGGAACTCGTGGATGACTACTGGCGCCTGCGCCTGCGCCGCCTAATGCACGCCTGGCGCAACCCCAACATGCCCACCGTCGTCACCCACGACCTCATCGATGACTCAAGCGACGAAGTCCTCAACAAGATCCGCTCGGCCTCCCTCATCAACCTGCCCGGCGACCCGGTCAAGGTGGTCTATCACGCCGATTTCGTCACCACCAACGACCCCCTGTTCGGCATGGACTACGACCAGTTTGTCCGCGGCTGTCACCTCGGCATCTTCCCGAGTTCCTACGAACCTTGGGGCTACGCCCCCCTGGAGTGCGCCGCACTCGGCCTGCCCTCCATCACCAGCAACCTCGCCGGCTTCGGCAACTACGTGGAACACCACATCCCGGAAAACAACAAGAACGGCCTCCTGGTCCTCAACCGCCGCTACGCCTCCTTCGACGAGTCCGCCAACCAACTCACGGACCGCCTATTCGACTTCCTCCTTCTGGACCGCCGCGAACGCATTGCCCAGCGCAACCGTGTGCAAAGCGTCTCCGAACATTTCGACTGGCATAACCTGGGCCGTTACTATACCGATGCCTACCACATGGTGTTGAAACGCACCGGTTTCGCCTAACCAAATACACCCCGGTCAACGGGGCGGAATAACGAGGATTGAACTTATGCTACTCGAACCCCTGCGCCGTGATGTGTGCCTGGCCGTCATCCGTCTTCAACGTCACCTGACGACATGCGCCCCCGCCTTGGTCAGCGGCATTGACCGCGAACGCGGAGTCGTGGCTGTGGCCCTTGTCCCAACCCCGCCGGCCGAGTTGGATACAACCCAGGTGTCCCTCCTGGACCTGGGCGGACGGGTCATTGAAGGATCACCTCCCCCCATCCCGGAGACCGCCACCCATCTGGCACTTTACAATGTATTCCTTGGCATCGGCGGCATTACCCATGCCCACAGCCCTCACGCCACCATGTTCGCCCAGGCAGGCCGCCCGATTCCCTGCCTTGGGGTCACGCACGCAGATCGGTTCCGTGGCGAAATCCCGATCACCCGCGCCTTGCGAAAACCGGAAATGGAGGGCAACTACGGACATGGCATGGGACTAGTCATCCATGAACGCTTCTCCCGCCTGAACCCCATGGAGACTCCCGCCGTCCTCCTACTGCATCACGGCCCCTTCACCTGGGGCCCCTCTGCAGCCGCGGCCGCCGCCAACAGCATCGCCTTGGAAGAAGTTGCCACACTGGCCTTCGGCACCCTGCAACTGAACCCGTCGCAATGCCCCATCCCGACACCCCTTCATGACTGGCATTTAGCGAACCTTCAGAATGCCGGCCGCCCGTGAAACATTCGCATACACGGCAATCGCCCCTCACCTTCCACTGGCCGCACCCTCCCCTGCGTGTGGCCCTCGTGGAACCGGAAATCCCGCCAAACACCGGCAACATCGCACGCCTGTGCGCCGCCACCCAAACCCCGCTCCATCTCGTCGGCAAAGCGGGGTTTCGCCTCACGGACTCCCAGGTGCGACGTGCCGGCCTCGATTACTGGGATTCCGTCGACCTCGTGCGTCATTCAGCCCTGTCCGACTTCGAAACCGCCGTGACCGGCCAAAGGATGTTTCTTTTCAGCACACGCGGCCCGACGGCTTACACCGCCGTGACCTATCGCCCTGGCGATTTCCTCGTGTTCGGCCCGGAATCCAAGGGGTTGCCCGATGATCTCCTGGACCGCCACCCCGGTAACGTACTCACCATTCCCATGCAGACCGAACACGTCCGTTCGCTGAACCTTGCCACCGCCGTCGGCATCGTGCTATACGAAGCACTCCGACAGATCAATGCGAGTTCCTTATGCAGTGGCGATTCGGATGGAATCCTATAACAATCAAGCGCTGGCGGCGTTTCCGCGACATGAAACGCGCTTGGTGGTCTTTCCGCATTCTGGTCGTTTTGTACACCCTTAGCCTGTTCGCGGAACTCCTGTGCGGCAACACGCCCATCTATGTCCGCTTCAACGGGCACTCCTACTTTCCCCTCCTTCGTTACTATCCTGAATCCACCTTCCTGCCCGACGGCCGTCACACACGCCCCGACTACAAACTCCTGAGCCTATCGCCCTCGTTCTGCAACCAGTCCGGCAACGGCATGCTCTTCCCTCCCCTTCCCTATGGCCCCTACGAAATCATTGACCCCGCCACCATCCCCCTCCCCAATGCCTTGGAAATCAGCTTCCACCCGCAACTCCGGATCGGTTCGGTCAATATCCGCCGCGACTGGACCGTGGATACCTCGCTCAACGCCGGCACATTCTTCAACCACCCCGATCCGGAAGTTCACGGCCTCAGCCTGACCAATTTCTGGAAACCAGATGCCGCCCTCATTGAGGCCGTGGAAGCCAGGTTCCGCAACACCGGAACCCCTGCACTCAGCACGTCCTGCCAGCCTCTCACCGGCACAACCCTCCCTGTGGAGATATCCCTTTCCGAGTTCACACCGCGGTCGTCCCCTCCAGCCACCATCCGCCTGACCCTGCGTGAACGCCTGCCCGCCAGCACGACACCGGGAACCGTCTCTCTTAGTGAAAGTCTGGAACCGACCACCATCAACTTCCCCGGCTGGGCCCGGCTGGATCCGGAAACCCGGACGCACCTCATAGACCTGGCTGCACGCCGCCTCAGTCATCCCACCGGAAAGGAAACCGTCAGGATCGATGGAACCCCCTATGATGTGCAGGTCAATCGCCCCGAGGTTACCTGGCCCTTCCGACCGATCCGCGGCCATTGGATGGGCATCGATACCGCCGGCCGCGATGTGCTGGCTCGCATCCTGTACGGACTGCGAACCTCCATGACCTTCGGCCTCCTGCTGGTTCTCCTGTCCATGACCCTTGGAACCCTCCTAGGTGCCATTCAAGGCTATTTCGGCGGCGGCGCCGACTTCCTCGGCCAGCGTCTCACGGAAATCTGGAATGCGCTTCCCTTCCTCTACGTGATGATCCTTCTGGGCGCCGTCTATGGGCGAAGTTTCCTTCTCCTGCTGTTCTGCTATGCCATCTTTAATTGGATCGGCATCTCCTACTACGTCCGCGCTGAATTCCTCCGCCTACGCCATCTCCCGTTCGTCGAGGCCGCCCGCGCCACCGGGCTCCCGCACCGGAAGATCATCTTCCGCCATATCCTGCCCAATGCCCTCACCCCATTGATCACGTTCTTCCCCTTCCAACTGGTCGGCGCCATTGGCGCCCTGGCCGCCCTCGATTACCTCGGGTTCGGCCTGCCCCCGCCCACCCCAAGTTGGGGCGAACTGCTTCAACAAGCCCATCAGTTCCGGTGGGCCTGGTGGCTCATCCTGTACCCCTCCCTCGCCCTGTTCGGCGTCATGCTGCTGGGCGTCTTCATCGGCGAGGGTATCCGCAACGCCTACGACCCACGCCGCTACACACGTTTTGAGTAATCCCCATGACTCACCGCCCCCCATCATCCACCGCCGCCACACCGCTGCTCTCCTTGCGCAATCTCTCCGTTACCTTCGATACCGATGAAGGCTTGCTCAACGCCGTGGATGATGTATCGCTGGATGTGCACCACGGCGAAACCCTCGGCATTGTCGGCGAATCCGGCTGCGGCAAGTCGGTCACGGCCCTGAGCCTGCTCCGCCTGATCCCCTCGCCCCCCGGCCGGATCACCTCCGGCTCCGCCCTCTTTAAGAACCGCGACTTGCTCGCCCTTCCGCCTCAAGACCTGCGCCATATCCGGGGACGCGATATCACCATGATCTTCCAGGAACCCTCCTCCGCCCTTTCACCGCTGCTCCGAATCGGGGACCAGATGATCGAGACCCTTCAGATTCACTCCCCCATCCCGGACAACGCCGCGAAGGAAACCGCCATCGAATGGCTTCACAAGGTTGGCATCCCGGACCCGCCAGCTCGAATGCTCGCGTACCCCTACCAACTCTCGGGCGGCATGATCCAAAGGGTGATGATTGCCATGGCCCTCATGACCCATCCCGCCCTCGTCATTGCCGATGAACCCACCACCGCCCTGGACGTCACCATCCAGGCCCAGATCCTCGATCTGCTGCGCGCCATGAAACAGCGCGACACCGCGCTGGTCCTAATCACCCATGATCTGGGCGTCGTCTGGGAAATGTGCGACCGCATTATCGTCATGTACGCCTCCCAGGTTGTCGAGGAGGCCTCCCGCGATGATCTGTTCCACACCCCCTGCCACCCCTACACCCGCGGTCTCATCGACTCCCTGGTCAGTATGTCGTCCACATCCAGCCGCCTCCACTCCATCGACGGACAGGTCCCTTCACCGCTCAACTACCCCGCCGGATGCCGCTTCGCACCACGCTGCCCTTTCGCCTTCGACCGTTGCCACCGGGAACAACCCGTCCCGACGCGCCTGACCCCAGGGCATTGCTCCGCCTGTTTCCTGGCCCCCGACCTCGCCAAAACGCCATCCCCCTCCCGGAGGGAACCTGCGCCATGACCCACCCGCTCCTCCACATCAGCAACCTGAAAACGTGGTACCCTGTCCGTCAGGGAGTTCTGGCCCGCACAATCGGCCATGTCCGTGCCGTCGACGGAGTCTCCCTCGACGTCTTTCCCGGCGAAACCGTCGGCCTGGTCGGGGAATCAGGCTGCGGCAAGTCCACACTGGTCCGAACCGTCATGGGACTCGAAACCCCGACATCCGGCGCTATCCGCCTTGATGGAATTCCGCTCTGGCCGGCTCACCACCGTGACGCGTTGCCGCTTCGGCGTCGCCTGCAAATGATCTTCCAGGATCCCTATGCCTCCCTCAACCCGCGCATGACCATCCTGGACATCGTCACCGAGGGACTGCTGGAACATGGTTTGATCCGCTCCGGCGAGCAACAGGCTTCCGCCGTCAGCCTCCTCGCCGAAGTCGGCATGGAATCCAGCGCCCTCCATCGATACCCTCACGAATTCTCGGGCGGCCAGCGGCAGCGCATCAGCATCGCCCGTGCCATGGCGCTACGCCCCGACCTTGTGATCTGCGACGAGGCCGTCAGCGCCCTCGACGTCTCTGTCCGGGCACAGGTCCTGAATCTCCTGATGGACCTGCGCACCTCCCATAAACTGGCCTACCTGTTCATTGCCCACGACCTGGGAGTGATCCGCCACATCGCGCACCGTGTGGCAGTCATGTATCTCGGCACCCTCGTCGAAACCGGCCCGGCTGCCGCCGTCCTGGATCGCCCGGCACACCCCTACACCCAGGCCCTGATCTCCGCCATCCCCATGCCCTACCGTGACCGCCAACAACGGATCGTACTGGCCGGCGATGTGCCTTCCGCTGCCCACCCCCCCTCCGGCTGCCGGTTCCGCACCCGCTGCCCCCATGCGATTGAACAGTGCGCTCTCGCCTCCCCTCCCCTAGATCCCTTCGGCATCCCCACGGACCGCCGCACCGTGGCCTGTTTCCGCGCCAACGAACTGCAACCGACCTCCACGGAACCCCGCACTGGTTGCCTTTACACCCACCCTCCAGCGTTGTAACCCCTTCCTCCGGTCCATTGATCCGTTCACCCGCTTCCCCGCGACACACTCAACCGTTAATCCGTTAATTTCTTAACGCTTCTGCTTGACCTAGCCATCCTCATGCGCGACTATTTCGTCACACATTGATCGCTTTGTGGCTGCGGAGCACCACACTGGAGTTCTCACTATGTTGCGCACC
>JBIJCW010000083.1:0-9000 GCA_044344495.1 Kiritimatiellia bacterium
GTCGGGCGGGTGCTGGTGGTTGTGGTTCTGGCGTTGGGGGTCTCGGTGGTGATGATGCAATGCGGGGGGGGGAAGGGTGTCAAGGAGTCAGGGATCGGGGTTCAGGAAGGGGCGGGGGGACGGACTACGGACAACGGACTGCAGACTACGGACAACGGACTGCGGACTACTGGCGGTGCGGGGCGGGCTACGGTGGTGGAAACGGGAATGCCGGTGGTTGTGGTGGCGACGCCCGTGAAGACGGTTGTAACGAACAGGGTAGTGGAATTGCCGGTGGCGCCGGGGCCGCTGCCGCCGGAGCCAAAACTGGTTGGTATTTTTTATTCCGAGACGAATCCCGTGGCCATTATTGATGGGTTGTCGGTGAAAGAGGGGGAGTCGGTTGGTGGATATGTGGTGGTCAAGATTTTGCCAGAGGCCGTGATGCTCAAGGCGGGTAATCGTGAGATTACCCTGAGGATGAGATAGATCAGGGGTTGTAGATCTCGCCTTTGCGGTAGGCCGCCCAGGCGGTCTCGAACCAGGCATCGCTTTCTGTCATGGGACGGCGCGGCACCCAGTTTGAAGCCACTTTTCCGTCGCGGGAGGCTATGGTTTCCTGAACCTTTTCGCGGAAGTCCGGATTCTCCTTGGCGAAACTCCACTGGGTGGCGTCAAGTTTGTCATGGGCCCGGGTTCCGGCCGGGTCGAGAACGATGCTCGAACCGCGGCTTCCCACGCCGCTTTCGATGGCAAACAGCACTGCTTCGATATACACGGCATGGGCGAAACACAACTGGCGGTTCTGAACGGCCTCGAAGAGATCCCGGGGGGTGGCGCCTGCGCAACCCGCCTTCTCCAGCCGCTTCCATTGCGCCCAGGCATCCTGTGCCGCTTTGCGCAATTCATCTTTCGCGCGGATATGGGCAGCCGCGCGGCTCATGCGCTTCTGGAGTTCCTCGCGTTCAATCCGCCAGTCGGTGGCGGCGGGGCGCCCGATCAGATCGCAGACTTCCTGCACGGCGGTCCGGGCGGCGGTCTGGAATTCCTTGGCGTCCGCCGTGCTGCCGGCATAGCGGGCCGCAATGTAATCAGCAACCCGGAATCCCGCCACCTGGCCGGAGTTCAGGGCCGATCCGCCCGGGCGATAGACCCCGTGGGATCCATTCACCTCGCCGACGGGGAACAGATGCTTCACATTGGTGGATTCCCACCACAGGTTGCCTGCCAGTCCGCCGTTGTTGTGTTGTGCGCAGACCGCGATTTCCAGCGGATCACGACGGATATCGATTCCGTGGTCCTTGTACAGGTCGATGGCGCCGGGATTCATGGTTTCCAGGCGCTCGATCGGGGTTGCCTGCAGGGCCTTGGAATTGGTCAGATACTGGAGCGCCTCAGGACTGAGATCCTCGAACCGGAAGCCCTTAGGGTTCTCGCGGAAGTCGAGAAACACGCGGCGTCCCTTGAGGACCGTCTCGATGTACACCAGGATGTCCACGATGGAGGAGCCGCCGGTGATCTTGCGGGAATCGAACGGCCACTGATACCCCTTGAGGAATACCATGGAATTCATCTCGCCGACCGAATTGAAATACTCGCCCATGAATTCGCGTGAGTCGCTTTTGCCATCGGCGTCAGTGCTGATGAAGCGGGGGACAACCTGCATGTAGGTGCCCGAGACGTTCCAACGGAACGCGATGGATGCCAGGCCGTACTGCGATTCGGGCAGGCTTTGGGCCGCGGCGCCCGCCATGAGGCCGATGCCGATTGCTCCAGTATGGATTTTGGGATACACGCTGGTCTTGTACAGGCCGCCGGGTCCACCCACCGCCAGCACCACGTTTTCAGCCGCATAAAGCTCGATGATGCCCTTGTCGTCCAGGGCCACCGCCCCGACCACGCGGGTCTGGCCGCCGACGCCGGATGTCAGGAGGGATGCCGCGGTGCGTCCTTCCCGGACGGGAATCTGGCAGCGCTGGACCTCCTTGATCAGGGCCCGGCACATTTCACGGGAGGTGTAGGGGCCGATGGAGGTGGCCCGCTGGCGCGGATCGTGGTCCGTCTTGTAGCCCACGAACTGGCCATGGCGGTCCTGAGGGAACGGAACGCCAAGATTGACCAGATGAAGGAAGGCGCGAGCCGACAGGCTGGCTTCCACCAGCGCCAGGTCGCCATGCATGCTCCCGCCAGCCATGTAGGTTTCGGCCATGACTTTCGGGGCGTCCGAGTCGGCGCCGCACATGGCCAGTTTGTAATAGGTTTGCTTGTCACTACCGGTGTTGATCGAGGTGCCCTTCTGGAGGCCCTCGGTGATGATCAACACGTCCTCAATACCCTTTCGGTTAAGTTGCAGGGCCGCATTAAGTCCTGCCGCGCCGCTTCCGACGACCAGCGTGTGAACGCGGCAGACGGCTATTTCCTTCCCATCAACTTTCAGTATTTCGTTCTGCATGGTCACTCCTTAGAGTCTTTGAATCGTCTGTCCCCCGTCCACCATGATCACCTGGCCGGTGGAGTAGGCCAGATCCCCGCGCACCAGTATGGCGGCAGCGCGGCCGATGTCCGACGGAAATCCCCAGCGTGACTGCAGCAGCAATCCCTCGCCGATCAGCTTATCGTACTTGGCCGTCACCGTGGAGGTCATGTCGGTCTTGATGATGCCGGGGCGGATCTCATAGACGGGCAGGTCGTATTCACCGAGCCGGGCGGCATACAGCTTGGTGGCCATGCTCACGCCCGCCTTGGAAATGCAGTAGTCCCCGCGTGTCACGGATGCCACAGTGGAGGATACCGAGGAGATGTTGATGATGCATCCGGTGAAGGTTGGGCTCGCCTTCTTCAGTTCGATCATCCAGTTGGCCACCGCCTGGGTCAGGAAGTAGGGTCCCTGGAGGTTGATTTTGATCAGGCGTTCAAAGCTTTCCTCGGTCGCCTCCAGAATATCGGCGCGGACCTTGGGGGCGACGCCGGCGTTGTTGACCAGAACGTTGAGGCGGCCGAACTTCGCCTTGATCTGGTCCAGCATAGCCTGACGTGCCGCTGCGTCGGTCACATCCGCCCGGCAATACAGCACCTCGGCGCCCAGTTTCCGGAGTCCGGCCATGGCCTCGGCCACCACCGTTTCCTCATGGACATCGCAAACCACGATATCGTTTCCGTCCTTGGCAAGGCATTCTGCAATACCGAGTCCAATGCCGCGTCCGGCGCCTGTGATTAAAGCCACTTTTTTCATCATTGTTCTTCCTTTGGATTTCCCAGGTGAGTTACGCCTTCAAGGCGGGAATGGATACCCAGGACTTCTTCGTCCATGACTCGATACCCTTCTCCGCCAACTGCACGCCCTTGGCTCCTTCCAGCAGGGTCCACTGGAACGGTTCATTCTTGACGACATGGCGCAGGAACAATTCCCACTGCACCTTGAAGGCGTTGTCATACTCGCGCTGTTCCGGCAGTTTCTGCCAGCCTTCGAAGAAGTTGATTGGCTGGGGGACGTCCGGATTCCAGACGGCCCGCGGGGTGGCGCTGTAAGACTGGATGACGACATCGCGCAGGCCTGCCACGGCTGATCCCAGGGTCCCGTCCACATGGATTGTCAGCAGGTCGTCGCGCCGCACCCGTGTACACCAAGAGGAATTGAATTGGGCAAGGATGCCGCCCTCCAACTCAAAGGTGGCGTAGGCAGCATCATCCGATGTGCACTTGAATGGCTTGCCAGACTCGTCATAGCGCGACTCGATGTGGGTGGCGCCGCGACACGAGACGGCCTGCACGGGGCCGAACACATTATCGAGGACATAGCGCCAGTGGCAGAGCATATCCACGATCATGCCGCCGCCGTCCTCCTTGCGGTAGTTCCATGAGGGGCGCTGGAGGGGGATGGTGTCACCCTCAAAGACCCAGTAGCCGAATTCGCCGCGGACGGAGAGGATTTTGCCAAAGAATCCGCGATGGATGAGTTCCTTCAGTTTCATCAATCCGGGCAACCACAGTTTGTCCTGAACCACGCCGTTCTTGACGCCGGCCTTTTGCGCCAGGGTATACAATTCGTAGGCCTCCTGGGTTGTCACTGCGGTCGGTTTCTCACAGTAAATGTGCTTGCCGGCGCTGATCGCCTGTTTCACCGCCGCCACGCGGCGGTCGGTGGTCTGGGCATCAAAATAGATGGTGTTATTCTTGTCTGCCATCGCCTCGTCCAGATTGGTTGTCCACCGGGTCAGGCCGGCGCGCTTGACGAGTTGCTGGAGTTTCACGGCGTTCCGGCCGACGAGAATCGGGTCGGGCATGATGACCTCCGCCTCGCTGATCTTGACGCCGCCTTGCTTGATGATGGCGCAGATGGACCGCAACAGATGCTGGTTGGTGCCCATCCGTCCCGTCACCCCGTTCATGATAATCCCGACTGTCGTCACTTTAACTTCGCTCATGGTTTCTCCTTTGGTTGAAAACAAACTTACTTGGTCACCACCGAGGCGGCGATCGCCAGGGCATCCCGGGTTAATTGTCCGATGGTCGCCCAATCCCCGGCCGCGATCATTTTCTTTTCCACGATCCAGGAGCCGCCGATGGCGGCGACGGACGGGCGTTCCAGGTAGGAGCGCATATTGTTCAACCCGATGCCGCCGGTGGGCAGGAACTTGACGCCGGTGTGGGCGTAGGGCCCTTCCAGGGCCTTCAGCATGCCCACTCCTCCGGCGGTTTCCGCCGGGAAGAACTTGAGGATCCTGCAATTCAATGAAAGTGCCTTCTCCACTTCCGAAGGGGTCATGACGCCCGGGAACATCAGGATGCCGGCTGACTCGGCGGCCTTGACGACCGTCTCGTTCAAGCCCGGCGCCAGGGCATAGGTGGCTCCCGCATCGGCGGCCCGTTTCAACTGGTCGGTACCCAGGACGGTGCCCGCGCCCAGGAGGATCTCGGGAAACCGCTTGGCGATCCGGCGGATGGAGGCTTCTGCCGCCGCCGTGCGGAATGTGACTTCCATGATGTCCAGGCCCGCCTTGAGAAGTGCCTCTGCCAAGGGTTCTGCCTGTTCCGCGTTATCCAGTACGATTACCGGCACAATCCGCTTGGACGTGATCCTTGCCAGCATGTCTTTTGTCTTATTGTCATTCATCGTTATTCCCTTTTGATACCTTGACCGTGACCTGGGATGCTCTTAGCGGATGACCCGGGCTCCTTTTCCCTTGATAATAGCCTCGACCTCTTTCACGGTGACCATGCTGGTGTCGCCGGGTGTCGTCATGGCGAGTGCGCCATGCGCGGCCCCGTAGTCAACCGCCGCCTGGGGTGTTTTGCCGGAGAGGAATCCGTAGATCAGGCCGGAGGCGAAGCTGTCGCCGCCGCCGACCCGGTCGAAGATCTCCAGGTTCTCGCGCATGATGGACTGGTGGAACTGTCCGTCGGCGTAAAGAATGGCCCCCCAATCGTTGACCGTTGCGGTTTTGGCATTGCGCAGGGTGGTCGCCACGGCCTTGAAGTTCGGGTACATCGTGGTGGCGTTGGCGATCATCTTTTTGAAGTTTGAGGGATCGATGTTCGAGATGTGTTCATCGAGACCTGGCACTTCAAATCCCAGGGCGGCGGTAAAATCCTCCTCGTTGCCGATCATCACGTCCACCAGTGAGGCGATTTTGCGGTTCACCTCGACAGCGCGTTTGGTTCCGCCCTGCGACTTCCAGAGCGAGGCGCGGAAATTCAGATCGTAGGAGATGACGGTGCCGGCGGCCTTGGCCGCCTCCATGGCCTCGATGGTCAGGTCGGCGGTTGTGGCGGACAGGGCCGCGAAAATGCCGCCGCAATGGAACCAGCGGGCGCCCTCCTGGTGGAAGAGTTTGTGCCAGTCGATGTCGCCCGGCTTGAGTTGGGAGGCGGCCGAGTGACCGCGGTCGGAGCATCCGACCGCGGCGCGCAGGCCGAATCCGCGCTCGGTAAAGTTCAGTCCCACGCGGGCATCGCGACCGATGCCGTCAAAAGGAACCCACTTCACGTGCGACAGATCCACGCCGCCCTGCAGCATGAGGTCCTCCAGCAGGCGGCCGATCTCGTTGTCGGTGACAGCGGTGACGGCGGTTGTCTTGAGGCCGAAGCAGCGGCGGAGGCCGCGGACCACGTTGTATTCGCCGCCGCCTTCCCAGACCTTGAATTCGCGGGCGGTCCGGATGCGGCCGTTGCCCGGGTCGAGGCGCAACATCACTTCGCCCAACGAGACGGCATCCCACTTGCAGGTTTCACGCGGTTTGATTGCAAGACTCATCGTTTCCTCCTTTTCAATTTGGTTTTTCGGTGCATTGGGGCAGGGCGCCCGCCGGCAGGGGAGGCGCTTCCGCACCGGCCTTCGGCAGGGTTCCGGCCAGTTCCTGTTTCCAGTGGGCGACGTCGCCGGACGGGCCGTAGGTGTAGATCATTTTCAAGGGCGTGGGTCCGAGGTTGGAAATCTGGTGGAACACGCCGCTGGGGATATAGGCGGCCTGGCCGGCGGACAGGACCTGCCGTTCCGATCCGAGGCACATCTCGGCCTGGCCTTCGAGGACGAAGTAGACTTCCTCCTGTTCCTGGTTATGCCAGGGGACCTGGCCACCGTTGGGGTCCAGGGTGACGAAGCCGACGGCGAAGTTCCTGGCCTGGATGGGAGAGAGTCCTCCGACCAGGTTCTGGGTGCGTCGGCGTGCCGGGTAGCGCCGCCCTTCAATCTTGCTCAAGTCTGCGATGATCATGGTGGGGCTCCTGGGGTGTTTCAGAAGAAAGTCAGGTAGGGTTTGTTGTCGAGCATTCTCTGCACATAGAGAGCCGCCTCGCGGGCGTGGTAATCGCCCCACATGCTGGATTCGCCGCAGGGGATCTTGCGGCCGCGGGGGATGGCGTCCCACCCATTGGGGCGGTGGTAGACCGAATGCAGGATCAACCCCTGGTGTTGGCGTCCGGTGCTGAGGTATGGATCGCTGAGCAGGGAATCGAGAACGGTCAGGCCGGCCTGCCAGTAGCGTTGGGCGGAAGCGCGTTTTGATGGCATGAGGTAATGCCCAAGTCGCAGGAATCCCTGTGCGGCAATGGCCGCTGCGGAACTGTCCACCGGTTCATGGTCATTAAACGGATCGGCGGGCCGGCCAAGGTAGTTACCCATTCGGCTCAACCCCGGGGCGCCGGTGTCCCAGTAGGGAATGCCGTCCGAGGGGGTGTTCTCAAGGTAGAAATCCGCAGTGGCGCATGCCGCCCTCAGGAACAGGGCCTCGATCGTCTTCCGTCCGCCGAGGGGCTTCAATTCGGACTCAGGGCAGGTGGCCAGGAACTCCAGTTGTTCGGCATAACCGCAGAGGACCCAGGCCAGGCCGCGTGTCCATGTGGTGAAGGGTGAGAAGCCCTGTTGGGAATTCGGACAGCGGAAACAGCCGTCATTCAGGTTGAAGATGGCTTCATGGGCGACCCGGCCGCGTACATCGTAGGCATCGCGTCCTTCTCCGTAGAAGACAATATGGCGGGCGGTGGTACAGGCATGCTGGATCAGGCGTTCCAGAAGGGAGGTGCGGCGGTCATTTTCCTCCATCAGGGCATGACCGAGTTTGTGGCTGACCGCGAGGGCGCGCAGGGAGCGGATCGTGTCGGCAAACAGCGAATGCGGGCCGTTGAAGGAATAGATGTAACCGCCGTCCTTGAGCGGGGTCCACCGTCTCGCCTGCACGGCTCCCGATACCTTCATTGCGAGTTCGTAATAGGACTGTTCCCAGGGAGTGGCGGGAAAGCGCCCCTCGCCGGCAAGTCGCAACAGATGGCCGTAGGTGCTGACGTTGTTAAACCCGTGGTCATGCACTCCGAAATGAGTCAGGTGCGGACTCATGCGCTCAACCGTTTTCTTTCGTCCCAGGTCCAGGAACGCGGAGTCCCCGGTGGCATCGAACTGGATCAACGCGGCGCCATACTGGAACCCCTGGGTCCATTCCGTCCAACCCCGTGAGGTATAGCGCCCCTGCCGGGTGAAAACGGGAGATCCTTTGGATTCATCGTAGTCACGCTCCATCCGTTCGATCTTATCGGCGGACAGATCCCAGAACCGGTTCAACTTGCGCTGGAGTTTCAATGCCGTCAGCGTTGTGTTCAGTTTGATCATGTTAGAACCGCTTTCCTTTTCGTAAATGCAGGATCAGAATCTGGCAGTCTTCAATCACCTCATAGGAATGCTCGAGGATGGCGTCGAACTGGACGCATTCGCCTGCCTTGAGCAGGGGATGTTCATGGGGTAATTGAAGCCGGATGGCTCCCTTCAGGACCCAGCATACCTCCAGGTCGTCCTGATGAATCTCAGGGTTTGAGACCTGGCCGCCAGCCTTGGCCTCGCCCAGCAGGGCGCGGACATTACCGTAGCGGATTTCGCGGAAGGAAAAGGCGCCAGCGCGGTGGCTGAGTTCGGTGGAACGGTGGGCAGTGCGCGACTCGGTTAGCATCAGGAGGTCCGTGGCATTCATGCCGAAGGCACGGCTCAGGCTGAACAACGTGGACAGTTCGGCCGACGTCTGGTTGCGTTCCAGTTTGGAAATCACGGCGGGAGACACCCCGGTCCGGGCGGAGAGATCGGCGATGGTCCAGCCTTCCCGCTTGCGGAGTTCCCTTAAGACCTCGAAATTATACATCCGATCCCCGTGGACGGCTGTCGTTTTCGATCGCTTGGTTTTCATCGGGTTTCTCGGTGAATAAATATTGACGAAATATATATCACTCAAGAATGCTTGTCAAAATAGAATTTCGGGGTGGCTGGACAGCGTTATTTCCAAGGAACGGCTGGTGGGGGATGGCGCCTTTTTCCTGCCTCGACAAGTGGCGGCGCGGGTGTGAACATGGGCGTGAGATGACCAAGAAAGAGATCCACAAACGGTTGATCGATCAGATGACGAGGGAGCTGAAGGCGATTACCGCCGCCGCCAGGACGTCGTTTGCCACGGCTACAGACGATGCGCATCGTGCTGAACACAAGTATGACACCTTCAAGTTGGAGTCGTCATTTCTGGCCCGGGGCCAAGCCAAACGAGTGGA
>JBIJCW010000085.1:0-8953 GCA_044344495.1 Kiritimatiellia bacterium
GGCAGATCAGCTGTCCCGGGGACTCGATTGGTTTTACAACAAGCCCATATTGAGGGAAGTGTTCGCGTGCGGGGCTGAGAAATGCTCCGGTTATCTGACTGCATTTGTGGACCATTGTGCAGAGGCAACAGGTTCCATGAAGTGCCCAAGTCTGGACGCACGATTGAGGTTGCTGGAGAGTTTCTGGACAGGACGTTCGGACACAATGGTCCAGCGGGTCCGGTACTTGTGGTTCCGGTATGGACTGAGTATCCGGCATGGATTATGTCCTGCGGCGCCATGGAAAGGGGCTCTTCCCGAAACGGCGGTACTGGTTGAGGGGGATGCAAAGGCGATCTATTCCCGTATCTGGCGGGTTGAATTGGATGTTCCTCATTTCTTCTGTTTCGGAACGGGAGCGAATGGGGAGAGGGCTGTGTTGGCGGTGTTCAAGAATAGATAGGCAGGCTTCAGGGCCAAGATGAACATATGCGCCAAAGGGACAGTCGCCTGCGGTGCTACTGGTGAATCGTGAATGGTTCGTCAGCGGGCGGCCAGTGTGTTTTCGATCGACTGGTTCAATCCTTCAATGAAGGTGTCCACCCCGAAACGTTCGGCCTGATGTCGGATGGTGTTGGAATCCCAGGTCCGGGCGGTACAACGATCAACGGCATCGATTAGCGATTTCTCCGTCTGTTCTTGAAAGAAGACACCGGAGACACCATCGGCAACAGTCTCCAAGGCGCCGCCGCGGGCAAAGGCGACCACAGGTCGTCCGCAGGCCTGCACTTCAAGCGGGATGATTCCAAAATCCTCCTCGCCAGGAAAGATAAGGGCACGGCATCTCCGGTAGAGGTCCAGGAGTTGGGCATCCGACTGCCATCCGAGGAACTCGATAGTGGGGCCTGCCAGACGCCGCAGGGCCGCCATTTCAGAACCCACACCCACCACCTTGAGGTGGCGCCCCATGCGGTTGTAGGCCCGGATGGCCAGATCGAGGCGCTTGTAGGGGACCAGGGCGGAAGCCACCAGTTCAAATGACTCGGGGGCGCTGGGGTCGGGGGTCCATCGGTCAAGATCCACTGGCGGGTAAACGACATCCGAATCCCTGTTGTAGAATGTCTTGATCCGAGCCTGGACATGGCGACTGATGGCGACGAACCGGGTGACGCCGGCGACAGTGGCGCGGTCATGGTGGCGCAGTAACGCGAGAATGGGACGGGCGATGAGACGTTTGAGCGGATTAGCGCCGAGGTATTCGCCATGAAACAGCCATGCGTAGCGCATGGGGGTAAAGCAGTAGCAGAGGTGGGCGGTGTTGGGCGATGCCCTGAGATTCTTGGCGACGCAGTGACTAGTGCTGATCAGCAGGTCGGCGGGGGCAGGGCGGAAACGTTCCATGGCGCCGGGGAACAGAGGCAGCAGATGTCGGTAGTGACGTTCAATGCCGGGCAACGACTGTAGCCACGAGGTATGAATGGGGTGGCGGTTGATGGTCGGCGAGATGGCGGCCGGGTTATGGATGAGGGTATAGAGGTGGGCAGACGGAAATCCTTCGCAGAGAATTTCGAGAACCCGTTCACCGCCGCGCATTCCGGTCAACCAGTCATGGCAAAGCACGGTGTCCAAGGTGGACCATTTTCGAGGAAAGTTATGGTTCATACGGCAGGCTCCGGCCGCTCCGTGGAGCGGTGCATTTCCTCATAGAGTGCAAGTGTGCGGCGGGCATTCTCGAGCCAGGTAAAACGGGTGACGCGGGTGAGACCGGCGCGGATAAGGCGCTCCCGCACGGTTGGGTCGTTGACGGCCTTTAGCATGGCCTCGGCCATGGCCGGGATGTCATCGGGGGGGAAGAGCAACGCGGCATCGCCGGCGACTTCCTGCAGCACGGGAATGTCACTACAGATAACCGGAGTTCCGCAGGCCATGGATTCCACGACGGGGAATCCAAAGCCCTCGTAGAGGGAGGGCAGAATGGTGGCGGCGGCAGACTGGTAGGCCCGGACGAGTTCCGAGGTTGACTGGTAACCGACGCGGTGCACAAGGGTTCCGAGATTGAGTTCGCGGATGCGGTTCTCTGCCTCGGGGTAGCGGGGATCGGCGGAGCCGATGATGCTGAGCCGAAGCGGGCGGGGGCTTTGTGCCTGTGCAATGGCAAACGCCTCAATGAGGTTGACCAAGTTCTTGTATGGATCGCATCGTCCGACATAAAGGATGGTTTGCTCACCGTTGCCGTGGGCGTCCACTTCCGTTCCTGGTTTGAAGAGATCGGAAACACCGTTATGGATGGCCACCACGGAGGCATGCCGCTCCGCCGGGATGTGGAGGTGAGAGATGACGTCTGCCCGAGAGGCCTCGCTGACGGTGATGATGCGGTCCGCCCTGGCGCCAACTTCAAGCATGAGGCGTTTATAAACAGGGAAGAGACGGGTCTTCATGGCGCGCGGGGTGGCCCCGGGGAAAAGCATCGGGATCAGGTCGTGGATGGTGGCAACGCACTTGACGCGCCCCATTTTGCCCTTCGGGAAGGCGGCCAGCGGGATCATGTAGTTGGTTGAATGAAAGACATCAATTCGCTGGGAACGCAGGCGCAGCGGTAACATCATTTGACTTCGGGGTGAGAATATTCCCCAGGGCAGGATTTCGGGCCTGAAGTTGGGTTTGTCTGAAAGCTGGGCCTCGACCCAGGTCCGTTCGGCGAGCTTGCGATCCGAGAAGAGCAGGACATAGGAGTTATTCCGGTCGAGCATGGCCAGATGCCGTATCAGTTCACGGGTGTGAGCCCCGATGCCGGAAATTTCGTTGAATATCCAGCGGGCGTCGATGGCAATTCTCATGGGCACACCTGGCGATAGACGTTAAAGGTCTGACGGGCAGTTTCGCGCCAGTCGAACCGTCCCGCACGGACCGATCCCTTCCGGACGAGGTCGGCGTGAAGGTTCGAGTCGTGCAGCACCCCGGCCATGGTATCGGCCCACTGAGTGGCGTCGAACCCGGGGAGGGTGATTCCCCCGTCGCCAACGACTTCGGCCAGGGAACCTCCGGTTGAGGAGATGACGGGGGTTCCACAGGCCATGGCTTCCAGGGGAGGCAGGCCAAATCCCTCATAGAACGACGTGGTCACAAACAGGTTGGCTCCGGTGTAGAGGGCTGGCAGGTCACAATCGTCAACGTATTCAAGGTAGCGGAGGCGGTCGGCGCGAGAGGATTTCCGCATGCGCTCGAGAATTGGTTCATACTTCCAGCCGCGCATGCCGGCAATCACGAGGTCGCCATCAAACCCGTGAAGTTTCTCGAAGGCGTCGATGAGGAACGGGATATTCTTCCGGGGTTCAAGGGTGCCCACCGTCAGCAGATAAGGGCGATCAAGACCCAACCGCTGACGGAGGGAGGTGACAGCGTCAGGGGGTGCCCGGCGGCACTCAGGCGCAACGCCCAGATGAACAGGGAATATCCGATCTGCGGGAACATGAAGACAATTGGCGATTTCTGCGGCGCTAAATCCTGAATCAGTGATGATGGCGTCGGCACGGGCAACGGTCTTATGGATGACTGAAGTGAGGTACTGCAGATTCTTCTTCTCGGCAAACTGCGGAAAGCGAAGAAAGCTCATGTCATGGATGGTGACAACGCAACGTCCGGTGGTTACCGGCGGGATGGTAAAGTTTGGGAAGTGATACAGGTCCGCGCTGCCTGAGAACCAGTTGAACGGGGGCCAGCCCAGACGTTTCCATCCCTGCTGAATGAGACGGCCAGGAACCCAGCGGCAAGGGTGGGGGGTGGCATGGGGGACTTGGAAGGAAAGGCCGTGGCCGCGGAAATCAAAATAGAAAAGGGCGACAGAATCGGCACCGGCGAATTCGCCAAGATGCTCGACAAGATACTTGGTGTAACGTCCCACGCCGGCCCGTTGTGCTACCGCCGGTTGAATATCGACGCAAATTCGCATTGCTTTCCCGCCTGAAAACCTTAGAAATAGTGGCCCATTGTATGTCGCTTTCAGAAAAAACCAAGCATGAAGCAGTTTAAACACTTTCATCCCGTGAGGCCGCTGTGAATGCTGGACTCTATCTGGTGGGGACCCCCATCGGCAATCTCGATGATATTTCCGCCCGCGCTCTGTCGATCCTGAGGGAAGTGGATGCGATTCTCACTGAGGACACGCGCCATACGCGGATCCTCTTAAATCGCTATGGCATTGATAAGCCGGTCATGAGTTGCCACAAATTCAATGAAGCCTCGCGGGCGGATGGCATCGTGCAGCGCATTCAGAGCGGACAGGCATTGGCGCTGGTGACGGATTCCGGGATGCCAGGGATCTCCGACCCGGGCTCGCGCATGGTGACGGCCTGCCGCCGTGCGGGGTTGGCGGTGACTGCCATTCCGGGACCAAGCGCCGTGACGACCGCCGTGGCCTTGAGTGGATTTGTCTCCAACGGGTTCCTGTTTGCGGGTTTCGCCCCCCGAAAGCGGGGTGCCATGTGTCGGTTACTGGAAGAGGTGCGGAACGTGCCGGTGCCGGTAGTGTTGTTCGAATCCCCTTACCGGTTGGGGAAACTGATGGACGTCATTGAAGAAGTCCTTACGGACCGACTGCTTTTTGTGGGGCGGGAACTGACAAAGAAATTCGAGGAGACGGTTTGGGGGTCTGCCGCCGACATCCGGCGGGTTTTTTCAGGCCGTACGGTCAAAGGAGAAATTGTTGTCGTGCTTGCGCCCCACATTGACAGTTGACCGGTCAGGTGCTAGCCTTTTTTTGTTTTATTGATGAGGGAGCATTCCAAGGTATGGAAAATCCAAATGATAGTATTGACGTAGCCATCCGAGATAAAAGCGCCTATGTGCGGGTGCACGGGCGGGGCACGTTCAAGGTGGGGCCGTCATTGAAAGAGTTTGGGGTATTGGCCATGGATCGCGGTTGTAGCCGAATCCTAGTGGATATGGCCGACTGCACCGGTATGGACAGCACCTTCATGGGAACGCTGGCAGGATTGGCCATCAGTATCAACAAGTGCGATGGCGCCGTGGTGTTGCGTAACGCCAGTGACAAGAATAGGTATCTGATCAGGATGCTGGGACTCGCCAAGTTGGTGAGGTTCGACGAGGAGTCCAGTGCAGGCGAGCGGATGCCTTCGGTGGTGGAAGACCTCGCGGTGCATCGTGACAAGCGCTCATTGACTGAGAGTATGATTGAAGCGCATGAGATACTGATCGATGTTGCGCCGGAGAACATTGTTAAATTCCGGGACGTGTTGTCGTTCTTGCACGAAGACCTCAAGGGTGCTGCCGGGCAAAAGGGCGAGGGGCAACGGACCTCGTAAGGGTGATCTGGTATGGCGGCGGAAAAGAAAAGAGATTACTACGAGGTCCTTGGTATACCCCGGACAGCGTCAGCCGATGAACTCAAGAAGGCGTATCGCCGCCTGGCGATGCAGCATCACCCTGACCGCAATCAGGGCGATAAGGCCGCTGAGTTAAAGTTCAAGGAACTCAGTGAAGCCTACGAAGTCCTGAGCGACGAGAACAAGCGCCGGCAATATGATCAGTACGGGCATGACGGCATGCGTTCGGCGTTCGGTCCGGGCGGGTTTGATTTCTCGCGCGACTTCACCCATGTGTCGGATCTGCAGGATTTGTTTGGCAGTCTCTTTGGTGAAAGCGGCAGCGTGTTTGAGGACGTGTTCGGGGGCGGCGGGCGCCGCGGCTCGCGAACGGGGCCCCAGCAGGGTTCTGACCTTCGTTTTGACCTTGAAATTGATTTCGAAGAGGCGTTATTCGGATCGCACCGAGAGATTACGTTGCCGATGGCGGAGCAGTGTGGTGCCTGTGGAGGAAGCGGGAGTGAACCGGGCTCATCCGAGGAAACCTGCAAGCAGTGCGGGGGACGCGGTGCGGTGGTGGCCTCCAGCGGATTCTTCCAGGTGCGGCAGACCTGTCCGGTGTGCGGGGGTCGTGGCCGGGTGATTATCAAGCCCTGCCGTGCATGCGGGGGGGGTGGGCGCCAGAAGACACGGAAGCGCCTGACGCTTCGGATCCCGCCGGGGGTTGAAACCGGATCACGGCTACGTTTAGCCGGCCGTGGCGAGGGTGGTGTTCGTGGCGGGAACGCAGGGGATTTGTATGTTATTCTGCATGTAAAGCCCCACACTTTCTTTCACAGGGAGGGCTCTGATCTGTATTGCGAAGTGCCGGTCCCATTTGATGTGGCCGCACTCGGAGGTGAGGTGGAAGTGCCTACAATGGAAGGGTTGGCCCGGTTGAAAATCGAGGCTGGCACCGAGGGTGGGAAGGTTTTCCGGTTGCGCGGCAAAGGGGCGCCCAGCGTCGAGGGGTACGGTGCCGGCGATCTGCACGTTAAGGTGATCATTGAAGTGCCGGCAGGACTGAGTTCTCGCCAGAAGAAGGCGCTACGCGAGTTTGCGGATCAGTGCAATGGCGACAATTATCCCCTTGTCCGGAAACTTCATGAGCAGGCGGCGGCCTTCCTGAAAACCCGGGATGACCTGAAACGTTCCAAGACGGAATCATGATACCACGTTGTTTCGTCGCATCTGACCAGTGGACCGGTGAGCGGATACGGCTTTCCGAGGGGGATTCACGTCATATCGCCACTGTTTTGCGGTCTGGACTGGGTGATTCCGTGATTGTCTGCGACGGACAGGGGCGACAGGCTCTGTGCCGGATTGCGGGCAACGAGAGCGGCATCCTGATCGCGGAGGTTGATGAGCGCACGACTCAGCCGATGGGGCTTGTGATGGTGACCCTTGTTCAGGCGATCCCGAAGTCCCAGAAAATGGAGTGGATCATCCAAAAGGCCACAGAGATCGGGGTATGGTCCATTGTGCCGGTGATGACGGAGAGAGGGGTAGTCCGATTGGATGGTGATCGGGCTGAGCATCGGGTGGAGCGCTGGCAAAAAATTGCAGAGGAGGCGGCCAAGCAGTGCAGAACTGCTTGGATCCCGAGGGTTGCACGCATTGCGCCTTTTAAGCAGCTGATGGGATCCGGTCTTGGGACTGAGTTAATTCTGGTCGGTTCGTTGGAGGAGAACGCCGTACCGCTCAAGCGCTATCTGCGTTCCCTGGAGGGAAAGCCTCCCCGGTCGGTATCGTTGCTTATCGGTCCAGAGGGGGACTTCTCGGCGTCTGAACTCGACCTTGCCCGGAGTCGGGGGGCGGTGCCCGTGAGTTACGGAAGCCGGGTGCTACGTGTTGAAACTGCCGCAGTCTACGGGTTAAGCATCCTATCTTACGAGTTTCCCTCTGCCTGAGTTAGCGAGGCGCCAGCAATTGCTGGAAGGCGGGCATGGCCCGGATCGACTGGAAGCGGGGATCATCCCTGAGCATTGTGACGGCGGCTTCCTTGCCGACCTTCACGGCCTGCCGCAGCGAGACAAAGGACTGTTCCTGCTTGCCGACAACGAGTTGGATTCCAGCCAGATCAATCCATCCGCGCATATCGGCCGGCACCCCTTCTGTGTATTGTTGCAGAGCCATCTCCATGAGATCGGGCTTGCGGTCCTCGGCGGCCAACTGCGCAATGCGGAGACAAATCTGGGGAGGCAGTCCTTTCTGCGACAGCAGGCTGCGGGCGAGCTGCTGAAACTGCTCCGAGAGTCCGAGCTTGCGATAGATATCAACCAATTCAAGCGCGGTGCTGACGTTGGCCTGGCCCGCAGTCAGGAGGGTCTCCAGTTCGCGACGTTTGTCGGAGAGTTGATTCCGGCCCTTGAGGTCATTGACAAAGGCCTGGGCGCGGTCATTCCCGGGGTCTTGGAGGCAGAAGTCCTCCATGAGTTTGATTGCATCATTAGGGCGGTTCCAGCGCAGGTAGAGATCCGCCAACCGGAAACACGCTTCCGGACTCAGCGGATACAGGGAGACGCCCTCCTTGAAAGCCTGTTCGGCTTCGGGCAGCATACCGCGCACGACATAGACTCCGGCGATGGCGCTACGGAGTTTGGAGAATGACTTCCTGGCAACGATGTCGCGCTGGAACTTGCGGTCACCAGTCAGGCGTCGGGTGTACCAATCCCAGAAGTCCATATCGTCTGCAACGTTGTCCTGGGGGAGGGCCATGACGGGGTTGGCGTTGATCTTCATGATCAAGCCATGCGGGGTGAGATAGGGGTACATCCATTGAATGACATAACTTTCCTCAACGTAGAAACTATGCCGGGCCTTGTTGTGATCAAAAATCATCTGGGCCAGGATGCCATTGATAAGCATGACCCCTCCGACACCCTGGACGCTGACTCGACCATTTTCGATCTTGATGTCGGCGCTGGCGGGAATCTTTCCGGCGCGTACATCTTCAACATAGCGCTGGAAGGCGCCGTTGCCGTCGATCGTCGAAGGAATCCAGATGACGTCGCCATAGAGGTCGCGCATGACACTCATATAGGTATTGTCGGCCAGTGCATTCTGGGTAATCAGGTGGACGTCTGACCGCACATGGGCGGAGTAGATCATGTAGGTTGGGACGAACCGGCCCGGATCTGTGCCGCCGAAAAAGATCGCCCGGGGTCCCATTTCCGGCGGGAAGGAGGGGTCAGGGAGGGGTTCCTCACCGGGGGAAAGTTCCTCGGCAATGGCCTCAGCGCCCCGTAGTTGGTAGTTTCCGAACTGCCAACCATAGTCATGCCGGTTTTGTTCGGCGCCGCCATCGGTGCGGAGCAATTCCTTGTTGTAGGCGTTCTGCAGGATCGGCCAGGCCGGCAGGACCACAGCCACAAAGATCACGCCAGCCCAGATCACAACGCGGTTGCCTTTAAAGAGTGTATCCACCGTTCCCAGCGCCAGCAGCAACCCGTAACCGATCCACAAGGCAAAAAGCGCGTGGGACGGGATGAATTTGACGCGCTGGATGAACTCATCCTGGATGTCGCCCTTGGGATTGGCCAGTGCGATCATAACCACGCTCATGACGATGAATCCCGAGAGGGCAGCCAGAATCCATTTCTGATCATGCCGGT
>JBIJCW010000003.1:0-39585 GCA_044344495.1 Kiritimatiellia bacterium
TCCGGATAGGCTTCACTGGCCTCCTCAGGATGGAATTGCACACCATAGATCCGCTTGCGCCGGTGAACAAACGCCTGCACACGACAATCCCGCGAACTGGCCAGCAACACCAGGTCCTTACCAAGCCGCTTGAGTTCACTCCGGTGGAACTGTTGCACACGGATTTTCCCGCCGAGCCCGGCAAAAAGAGGGTCATCCTGCACTACGTTGACCGTATAAACCCCCCACTCCTTGTACTCGCCCGCATGGTATTTCGGATTATGGTCCGGTTCGTCATTCCGGATCTTGCGCATCAAACCCAACGTACCCCCATGAAAATAGCCAATCAATTGATGCCCGCCGCAAATGCCCAACTGCGGAATGGCCGATTTCAACACCACCTCACGATAACCCGCCGACCGACGGATGTCATAGTCCTCAAAAGGCGTCGACACACCACTGTGACAAATGGCCCATGGCTTCAACTCGCGTAACACCTTCAGACTCACCTGCTTGTAGTGGAGCACCAGACAGAAATCACCCGAGGTTTCTTCCAGCGCCAACTTCTGCGCCTGCCAGTTCCCCACCTTGTACTTTTCCGCCGTCTCCGTGACGATATACAGGATCATGACGCTCGTTCTCCCGTTGACACTGAATAACAAAGCGGCAATTATGAGCCATCAACCCATCTTTGACCAGTCTGTTGAAAACGTATCCACATCTTCGATGCTTCATGGGCCTCACCGGACTTTGGCTGCTCTTTGCCCCCACTGCCGCCCATGGGGCCCCCGAACGCTTCGCCCGATTTTCAACCCAACCAACCCGCCTCTATGCCGGCCAGTTATTCGACCTCACCCTTGCCATCTACATCACGGGCGACACCCTCGACAAATCCATCACCATCTCCGGCATGCCCCCGCCGAACGCCCTCCACTGCAATCCCTTCCAGGAGCTTCCCGTCCAACAGGAAGCCGTGGAGGACCGCCTCTATGAAGTCCGCCGCTTCCGTGCCCGCTCCATGGCCCCCGCCGCCGGCCCCCTTGTCATAGCCCCCACCCTACAAGGCACCCTCCTCCGGGAAACCCGCTCCTATTTCTTTGTACAGCGCCAGACCTTCCCGACCGCCTTTTCCACTGAACCCTTCGTCCTGACCATACTCCCGCTCCCGACCCAGGGCTGCCCACCGACTTTTTCAGGAGCCATCGGCGATTTCCGCCTTGTCGCGAAAGCCAGCCCGGTTGACATCGCCGTTGGCGATCTCGTCACCATTGAAGTCGTCATCGAAGGCATTGGTCTGCCTGAAGCACTCACCCCACCCACTCTGCCTCCCGTGAATGGCGTTAAAGCCTACGAGGTAAAACCCGTCCCTGCTGAAGACTCCGCATCGACCCGCACGTTCCGCCAAACCGTCGTCCCAACAGACCCCTCCGTCTCCGCCTTGCCGGCACTGTCGTTTACCTTCTTCAATCCTCGCACCGGCCAGTACGAGACAAAAACCGTCGGCCCCTTCCCACTGACCTTCCACGCCGAACGCGCCCCTATCCAATCCGTCTACACGCCACGCACTAACGCCACCAGCACCCCGCCACCCCAGCCTCCAAACACTGTTTCTCCCGAAATCTGGAAACGATTCCTTCTGCGCTTTGTCCGTACCCCCGCCGAACAGATCAACGTTCCGCGGGACACGGAAGTCCGCCTGGCCCCGACGATGGGCGCCATCGTCCTCTTCACGTTGAAATACGATACTGCCGCCAAGGTGGAATCCCGCTCGGAAGATTGGACCCGTATCGAGTCACCCGAAGGCACGGGCTGGATCCACACGCCTCCCGGCCCTTAAAGCCCCCTCAACCCGTCCTTCTTGCGTGACGCTTTGGCGCGCTCGGCGGCCATGTAGTCAGCCCAGGCGGCAATGGCCGGCACCGCATCGCACGAACACAACGCAACTCCACCTCCGATGCGGAAAGCAAACTCCTTTGACCCGTTGTGGGCAATATCCTTCGGAGCAGAGCCATTCATCACCCTCTTGTGGGGCGGATACAACACTTCATAGGCTTGCTTCACAACCGAAGACGCCGAATTTCGATTCTTGGTCGTGGGGGTAAGCATGCCGCCAAGGGCAATCACCTTGTCCGGGCGTCCCACCAACGATGGCGGAGGCGCATAATCCTCCCATCGCCCGGGCATCATCCCCAACAGGGTCGCCTGCTCGTTCGTGGTGATCTCGCCTGCCGGCAAGACCACGGACCGCCCTTCAGCCTGCACAGGGGCCGGCGGTTCAGACTGTACCTCGGGACGAAGCCGGGAATAGATCACCAGCCCACACCGCGCGTCCTGACCGGTAGTCCTGACAAAAAAAAGACTGACGGCAATGTCATCCTTCATGTAGACATCCACACCCGTCAGATTGCCGATACCCGGCAAACTCGCGATGGCCTGGCCATACCGATCCATGCATTCCAATTTGGTTTCGCCCAGGCGCGCCCAGGCGGTAACGGAAAGAGCCATCCAGAGAAACACGATGCTTGTTTTCGTATTCACTCCTTCGTTTCCTATCACACGCTTCCTCACCACCGCAACCAGAAAAGATTCTCACACCCATTCATAATGCACCAGTCACGGCCCACACCGCCCGTTTCAGGCGCCCCTCATAACGCCGCTCTTGACTCTAATGGCTATTTTTATGACAAGGATACTGCCATGACCACCACAAACCGACAACCGACCGCCCCTTCCCGCCCCATCATCGCCCTTAGCATGGGCGATCCGGCCGGTATCGGCCCCGAGTTGTGCCTCACCATGCTGACCGATCCAACCGTTCTGGCCGCCTGCACCCCTGTCCTCTTCGGTGACGCCACCCTCCTGACGCAAGTCGCCAAAGCCACCCACATCCCCATCCGCCATCCAGTGATCCCATTCAAGGAATGGCCCGGCGCCTGCAACCATCAGGCCTGCATCGTCGACATGGACTGCCTGGCAGGCCAAATTATCACCCCCGGTCAAGGCTCCGCCGCCTCTGGCTCCGCCGCCCATCGTTGCGTAGTCACCGCCGCCACCGAGGCCATCTCCCGCCGCGTCAACGCAATCGTCACGGCACCTCTCAGCAAAGAGGCCCTTCATCTCGCCGGTGTCCCCCATCCCGGTCATACCGAACTCCTCGCCGCCCTCACCGGAACCCGCCACTACTGCATGATGCTCAGCTCGGAGCCCATCACCACCACCCTCGTTACCACTCACACCGCTCTTGCCAAGGTACCCACCCTGCTGACACGGGACCGGATCTTGACCGTCATCCGTTTGACCGCCGCCGCCATGAAGACCATGCGGGGATCAAGCCCCCGTCTGACCGTCTGTGGCTTCAACCCGCATGGCGGCGAAAACGGACTCCTGGGCACCGAGGAACGCGACATCATCGCCCCGGCAGTCTCAATGGCGCAATCCGAGGGATACCTGGTCGAGGGCCCCCTCCCTCCAGACACGGCTTTCCTTCCCGCGCCCCTCGGCCGCACCGACGCCTACGTCTGCATGTATCATGACCAGGGGCTCATCCCTTTCAAAATGCTCGCCTTCGAAACCGGCGTGAACATCACCCTCGGCCTACCCATCATCAGGACCTCCCCCGACCACGGCACCGCCTTCGACCTCGCCTGGACGGGGCGTGCCAACCCCTCCAGCATGCGAGCCGCCATTCTCTGCGCCATTCGCCTGGCTTCCTGTCGCTAGATCCATAGATGACCCCTTGACACTCATGAAAATCGATTCCATCACTGCCCTGCTCCTTGCAACTCTCCTTGGCGCCGGGTGCGGCAATCCGCAACCCACCCCTCCCCCGGTCACGGGCACCAAGGCACGCGTTGCCTCCCTCGCCCCCAGCGTCACGGAAATCGTGTATGCCCTCGGCGGAGCCGATCAACTCGTCGGCCGATCCTCCGCCTGCGACTACCCCCCCGCCCTCGCCGCCCGCCTGCCCGTCGTCGGTGATTTCGGCGCCCCCTCCATGGAACGCCTTCTGGCCACCCGGCCGGATCTGGTCCTCTACACCGACCTCGCCGACGCGTCCATCCCCACCCGGCTGACCCGTGCCGGCCTCAACCCTGTCTGTATCCCCTGCGCACAACTCGACGACATTCCCCCGGCCATCAGGACCGTCGGCCACCTGCTGGGGCGCGACTCCATCGCCACGAATCTTGCCTCCACCATGGAATCGCACATCGCCTCCTATCGCCGCCAGATCCCCCCGCCGGAACAACGCCCCCGCGTCCTCGTCCTCATCTGGAACGATCCCTTGACGGCCGCCGGAAATAAGAGTTTTCTTACGGAACTTATCACGCTGGCCGGTGGAAAAAATGTGGCCGACACCATCCAGCGCGACTATTTTCAGGTCTCCGGGGAATGGGTCGTAAGTCGTGACCCGGATGTCATTCTCTGTTTCTTTATGGCAAGCACTGTACCCGCACGCGAAATGATTCTTAACCACCCCGGCTGGAGCGGCGTCAAAGCCGTCCGGTCTGGCCGGGTCTATGCCGGCATGGACAACAACCTGGTCCTCCGTCCGGGGCCGCGCCTGATTGAAGGCATCGAGACCATCCAACGCTGCCTGCGGGAGTCCCATGACAAGCCGTGATCGTCATTTTTATCTGGTCGTCGGAATCAGTCCCGCTATCCTCATCCTGTGCCTCCTCATGGGCCCCGCCGGCATCGGCCTGCCTGACTGGACCACGCAGCACGAGATCCTTCTCCTCCGGGTGACCCGCATCCTCGCCGGATTGATCGTCGGCGCCGCCCTCTCAACAGCCGGTGTTGTACTCCAGGCCATCCTGCGGAATCCGCTGGCCGAACCCTATGTGCTGGGAGTCAGCAGTGGCGCGGGCCTCGGCGCCGCCCTGGCCATCCTCACCGGGTTCTCTGCCCTGGGCCCGTTCACGCTTCCTTTCACCGCCTTTCTTCTGGCCGTCGCCACCCTGATCGCCGTCTACGCCCTGGCCTCGAACTCCGGCGCCACCCCGTCGCTCTACGGCCTCATTCTCAGCGGCGTCATCGTCAGTTCGGTGTGCTCCAGCCTCCTGATGTTCCTGGTCTCAGTGGCCCCGGTGGAAGGCATGCACAGTATTCTCTGGTGGATGCTGGGGAACCTGGACATCGCATCGAACGCCCTGCTGGCCGCCACCGGCGGCGTGGTGCTGGCAGGTTGCATCGGCATCTGGCTCCTCGCGCCGGAGTTCAACGCCCTGACCCTCGGCCATGATATGGCCCACTATCTCGGCATCCGTGTCCGCCTGGCCATCGGCGCCGGTCTCCTCCTGGCCACCTTGATCACCGCCGCTTCCGTCGGCATTTCCGGATTGATCGGCTTTGTCGGCCTGGTTGTCCCGCATATCATGCGCAATCTCGTGGGTCCCGATCACCGTCGCCTCATCCCCGCCTCGGCCTTGGGCGGCGGCGCCTTCCTCGCCGCCTGCGACGCCCTGGCTCGCACCCTCCTGTCCGCCGAAATCCCGGTGGGTGTCGTCACCGCCCTCGTCGGGGGCCCCTTCTTCCTTTTCCTGCTCCGGAAACGCCAGAAGGACCAGTGGTTATCATGAAAACCGCCCTCCACCTCAACCACGTCACCGCCGGCTACCGGAACAACGCCGTGCTTCACGATGTTTCCCTGCAGGTCCTCGAGGGGGAAATGATAGGCATTCTTGGCCCAAACGGCGCCGGAAAATCCACCTTGTTCAAAGTTCTATCCGGCTGGCTCGCCCCTCAATCAGGCACCGTCTCCATCTTCGGGAATCCCATTCAACGCATCCCCCCGCAGGAACGAGCCCGCTACCTCGCCGTGGTTCCCCAGGAACTGGATATCCCCGTCCCCTACTCAGTCGAGGAAGTTGTCATGATGGGACGAACCGCCTCCATCGGCCGCCTCGCCAGCCCCTCCGCGAAGGACTGCCAGATCGCCGAACGTGCGATGGCCTACACCGATGTGGCCGACATCCGCCACCGCCCCCTGAACGAACTGAGCGGCGGCGAACGCCAACGGGCCATCGTGGCCATGGCCCTCGCACAGGAACCGCGCATCATCCTGATGGACGAGGCCACGTCCCGGCTGGATATCAACCATCGCCTGGAAATCATGCAACTGGTTGAACGTCTGAACGCCGAGAGCGGCGTCACCGTCATGATGATCAGTCATGACCTCCAACTTGCCGCCGAATTCAGCCACCGGTTGATCATGCTGGATCATGGACGGATCGTCGCCGATGGACGCCCCGCCGGGGTCCTGACCGAAACCGCCCTGCGTCAGGTCTATCACTGCGACGTACGTGTTCATGAGGACACCCGCACCGGATCGCTCAGCATCCTGCCCGCCCCCCGGTTGCACGGCGGCAAAACCGGCAACGGCATCTCCATCCACGTCGTCGCCGGCGGCGGCTGTGGCGAGGAAACCTTACGCCGCCTGGCCCTGAGCGGCTATACCCTCACCGCAGGCGTCCTGAACCAGGGTGATCTCGATGCCGACGTTGCCACCGCCCTCGGCGCCCGGGTCGCCCTGGAACAACCCTTCTCCCCCATCAGCCCCGCGGCACTGGACAAGGCCATGGAATTGGTCACCGCAACCACCGCCGCCGTCCTGACTCCCGTCCCCTTCGGATCCGGCAATCTGGCCAACCTGGCTCTGCTGGAACGCATTCAAGCAGCAGGCCAGCCTGTCTTTCTGGCCACGGGAATCGAAACACGGGATTACACACTGCACAAGGAAGCCGTCACCAGGGTTAACGCCCTCCTGAACCGGGGTGCAATCCCATGGCATGATGTGGCCGAACTCGCCGCCTTGCTTCCCCACACCACCCCTCATCCCCCCGCCGTCTCCGGAAACAAATAGTCCAAGAACCGCCGGGCCACTTCCGCTCCCTCCGGCGGCGATATAGCCAAATCAGGACTTAATTCGATAATCCAGTGCCGCCCCGTCCTGGCGTTCACCAGAAAATCTATTCCAATGACCGGAATCTTCAAGGCTCGCACCGCACACCCAGCCACCCGGATCAATTCACGCGGAACACGGTCGGTGACAATCTCTATTGTTCCACCCGTGTGATAGTTGGACGTCAACCGTACCTGCACACGCTGGTTCCGTCGCGGAACATCACCCCAAGCCCACCCCAGAACCCTGAGATGCCGCTCGGTTTCAACATCCACCGGAATCATGTTGCTCCGATCCCGGACACGCGCCTCCCGGTTCCACGCCATTACCAACCGCCTCACGGTGTCTACCCCGTTACCCCGCACTACCGCCGGCCTCCGGAGGATGGCAGCGACATAACGGTAATTCACAAAGATCAGACGATAGTCCTCGCCCTGCACGCTTTGCTCCAGAATGATCTCCTCCTCAAAACGCTTCGCCATGTTCACGGCCTTGCGCAACTCCGCAACCGTACCCACGGCCACCGACACCCCGCGCCCGCCCCACTGCGTGCAGGGCTTGACGACGATCCGCCGGTGGCGCCTCAGGAAGTCCTCCGCCTGTTCCATCCCCACGAACAATTCCTGATCAGGAACGGGAAATCCCCGGGCATGCAGGAAGTGGTTCGCCAGCCGCTTGTTCTGGGCCAGATGAAACGACACCGCACCCACCCGGTCGGTCAGCGAGTTGTAGCAACGGATTTCCCGCCCCCCATGCCGCAAAAGGAAGATCGGGGTACGCGACTCAATCACCCGGACAGCAATACCCCGCCGCCGCGCCTCGTCGGTGATCGTCGTTGTATAGATGCTCTCCATGCGACTATCGTACACTTTGTCTCTGTCCTGTCATTTCATAAATCTTGTTCCGAACCCCGGAACGGTGATATCAATGTGCCATGCCAATCCGGATCATGGGAGACACCTTTTTCGCCAGGGACCCCGGCGGGAAACTCAAGTCCCGCATAGGAACCATTTTCCCTCACACCCGTACCTTGGTCACCCTCCCCGGCATCCACGCCACCCAGCGCATGGCCTATGTGGCGGCCATCAATGCTGAACGTAACGCCAGCGGCTTGTCCCCACTCACCGATGAAGAGGAAATGGTCGAGTGGCAACAGTCCGTGGACCTGATCATGGATGAGGACACCGTCCTCATCCGCCCTGACCCCGAGAATATGCCCCTGGCTTTCGAAGCCGACGAACTTTTGCAGGAACTTGTCTCCAAGCGGCAGATCAAGTTCCTGAATGCCATGAACGATCAGATTCGCCAGGCCATCAAAGTCCGCGGCGAAAACTGGAGAATCGCGCCCTGGCCCCACTGCCCCGATGAAATGAAGCAGATGATCCTTGCCTCCATGATCCCCATAGGCGGCCGTTCCATTTACTACTACAGCCACATCTGCGGCACCCGCTACCTGACCTTCCAGCAGTTCTCCGAACTCGGAGCCCTGCCGGACGCGGAACTACTCGCCCATCTGCTCGAAATCCGCGACTTTTCAGGACGCTATAACCGGATGGGCCGCCCCGAAGTCTCTTTCTTCGCCACCAAGGGCTCGTTCTCCCATGCCGACATCCCCCAGTGCGACGCCAGCCAGATGACCCCCGATAATGTCCGCCACTGTTACGAGGCCCTTAAGGCCCACTTCGCGGCCGCCGTCCCCCCGGACATGCTTGAGGACAACCCCGATCACACCGAGTGGCGCAATCTCATGTTCTCCGCCTTGATTGGACAGGACGAGCAAGTCGTACCCGAGGAAGTCATGTTTGGCATGAGCTCCGAATTCTTCATGCAGATCGAGTGGCTCCCCGGTGGCCGCATCGAGGAAGGTGAACTGCTGTTCGACTCGATCTTCGAGGAACTGGACCGCACCCCCATCCCGCCGGAACTCCGGTCCCTGTGCGACGAGAAGGCCCGAGGATTCATTTTTAACTTCCTCCGCGAATTCGGCGACATTGAATATGTCAACGTTGGAAAGATCATCAGCACCCTGTCCCGCCGCCCCGCCAGCGCCGGACGCCGCGACGTTTATGTCGCCGAGATCAAACAGCGACAAACTGAACACCCCTTCGTCCGCGTCATCCGCATGCAAAAATGGGGAATCCGCGAGCATCTCGAGGAGCAAAAGGACCTCCTCGCCGCCATCATGCAGGCCGAGGAATACACCGACTACATTATGGATCGACGTCTGGGGTGCCGCCAACTCGGCATGAATCTCCCGCCTCGCACCACCACCCGCAAGATCTCTGAGCGCTACTATGGATCCCGCCACGAATACGAAGGCCAGATGATCTGGTCCACCTATTTTGAACGCGAATATGTTCCCGGCATGGCCACCGACAAGATCCCGCGATCCCGCTTCATTGACCCGGGATACAGTCTCAAGTTTGCCGAGGTCCTGGGCCGCGCCGCCGCCCCCAACATCATTGTCGGACGAATGAATCTTGCCGATCAGGTCCTGTTCGACGATGGCGACGAGGTCCTCCTGGAAGACGCCGCCGGCCTGCCGCGTGACATCATTGTTTCAGACCACACGGGAACATTCGTTGAATATATACACCCTTTGGAACAACAAGCCCCCGGCTATGCCGCGCCGATCAACCGACGGCTCTCATTCATCGCCTGCCCCAAGGACGTGGTAACCACCTACGTCGAGGCCTTTCTCGAACGTTTCATTTACATACAACAGGAATACCGCAAGCGGAAACGCGCGTTTGACACACTCTTCAAACAACGCCGCCGCGATGAACAGGGGAGTTTCGCCTATCGCTGGGAACGGGTACTGGACCGGCTTAACCGCACCGACCCCACCACCCTGGCCGACCGCATCCGCCGGAACATCCACCTGCCCTGAGGAACAATGGCTTGCCATCGGCAGTACCGCGCCAGCGGCACGAAGAATGGTCGGGCCGTCGGGATTTGAACCCGAGACCTTCTGCACCCCAAGCAGACGCGCTACCAGTCTGCGCTACGGCCCGATTAGGAAGTCACCATGTGAGAAAACAGCGCTTCTCCAAGGAGTTGGGGTCTTCCTTCCGGCTGCCTTCAAACGCGGGGAAGCTATCAACTGGGCTTCTGTCCGTCAAGGAACGAATCGAAAACCCGCTCCCAGATGTCCTGCCCCCCCTCAGGCACATCTTCAATCTCCGCCTTGCCTCTCAACTGGTCCACATACTCCGACAGCGCCTTGCCCTTGCGCTCATGAATCAGCAACTCATGAATACGCTCTTTGACCTGATCAAAGGTCATCGGCTCACCCATCGCTTCATCCGTCTTTTCGACAATATGAAACCCCGCCGACGTCTCCACCACATCACTGATTTCACCGATATCCATGCCGAAAATGATGTTGTCAAACTCCGGCAACGTCGTCCCCCGCACAATCCACCCAAGGTCCCCACCCGCCTCCTTGCCACTCGGACACTCGGAGTGCACTGCCGCCAGTCCGGAGAAATCCTCACCCTCCATCGCCTTGTGGCGCAACGACAGCAGTAGCGATCGTGTTGTCGCCTTGTCATCTTCCCGGTCCGAAGCCGGCTTGACCAGGATGTGCCGCACCTGGACCTGGTCCGGCGTCGCATAGCGCTCCTGATGCTCCTCATAGTACGCCCGCAGTTCCTCCTCCGAAATGTCCTGCACCCCCGAGGTGACCCGATTCACAAGCTGGTCCAGTTGCTTCCCCGCCCTGACACTTGCGCGAAACTGATCCATCGTTAACCCCTGTTTCGTGAGTAGCACCACCAGTTGATCCGCACCCCCAACCCGTTGCGCCATGCCCTGCACCCCCTTATCAACCTCGGCCTCCGGCACCTCAATATGCCGACGCTTGACCTCGTCGATCAACAACTGGGTCCCCACAGCGTGTTCACGGGCTTTTTCCACCAACTCATCGGCATGTTTTCCTACTTCAGCACGGGAAAGATGCTGACTGTAAAAATCCAGCAACCGCTTGAGTTCATTCAGAATGGCCGCTTCAGGAATACTCTTCCCATTTACTTTCAGTGTCATGACGTCCCCTTCATCTCCTTATGTTCAGCCTGTTTACCTTTCGATCCCGGCGCCACCGCCACGGCGGGATGCACATATACCGGAACCAGCGGTTCCGTGGATACGCCCGCTTCCTGTTTCACCACCCCAAGCCAGCCAACATGCCGGGCCTTGGGAACCATACAACATTCAACCAACCCGACCTCCGGCAACCTTATCGCCTTCAATCGGGGCCCGATCCGCTCCCAGTCGGCCGTCACCCACAGCGACTTCTCCCTCGCCCAACCCTCTGGAATCACACCAAACCCTCCAACCATCAACTCGCTGCGCCATTCCGGCCATTGAGAGCCGCGCCCAAATCGCATTGCCCAAAGTTCATTTCTCCGGGCATCCCCCCAGACAACCACCTCGTCAATATCGCTCCCGGCCATAGCCTCCCATGCCACGGCCTCCGCGCTTGAAATACCGGCTACACGCTTCCCGCCCGGCGCCGCCAGACCGCAGGCCGCCGACACCGCCATCCGCAGGCCCGCAAACGACCCGGGTCCCACCCCAACCACAAAATTATCCACCTCCGCCAAGACAAGCGTCCCTTCCCCGGCAAGCGCCTGGAGTAAGACAAAGAAACCCTGTCGCTCGGCCCGGCTTTCCACCCATTGCCGCTCAAACACGATATCCCGTCCCTCCAACAGGGCAATACTCCCGACATCAGTTGCTATATCAATGGCCAGCGTTTTCATCGCTCAATTATTTTTCTTGATCCAAACCCTTCCGGCGTGGATGATTCGCGACTGCTTATTCATCGTGGCGAATGTAGCTCAGTTGGTAGAGCGCCAGATTGTGATTCTGGTGGTCGCGGGTTCGAGCCCCGTCATTCGCCCCATCCCTTGCCATCCTCCAGGATTTCAGTCCATTCCTTTTGCTCCTTATCGATCCCTTGGCGCACCCTTGCCCCGTCAGAAGTCCCGCTAATCCACTTCATCTCCCGCTCGGCATTGGTGAAGTCCCCAACTTGAGCGTACATCGCCGCCAGTTCCGCATGGTTGTAGGGCTCCCAGAACTGCCAATCTGTGAACACGCGCCAGAACCGGATAGCCTCCGATGGGGATTGCTCCCACAAGAATCGCACCTTGAGCCGGCGCAGTTGCCCTTTCCATCCATTCTGCACCAACCCGCGATCGCACCACACCGCCGCCTGATCCATCCGCCGCTTCCTTGCCCCTGGCTCCACCGCCCCCGCCGTGTAATACGCCTTCTCAGCCGCCAAAATGCTGAAGTAATAGTTTTCCGGGTACAACACGTAGGCTCGGCGACAAAGCTCCAAAACCTGTTCCGTATCAGACCCGGCCTTCCCGTACCTGGCCGCATGGTAGTAGCACTGCGCCACCCCGGCACGCAGACTGTGCCACACCCCGGCCAAAGCCACCATTACCATAAAGACCCCAACCAGGGCCATAAACCATGGATCGTTGGTGCTACGCTGTAACATATTCATGGTCAACCGGAAAGCTCACCTGCCAAACAAAAGAGCCCCATCCGCTCGGACAGGGCTCTCTCAACGTCCAATTCAACCACCTTCTCGATTAACGACGCCCAACCGGAGTCGGACTCGGCTTTGTGGTCGTCGTGGTGGTTGTCGTGGTAGTTGTCGTCGTGGTCGTCGTCGACCCGCCTGGGCCTTCCGGCGGCTTGGAGATGATCTCGTTGATCTTTTCGGAAATCATCTTGGCTTTCGCCGCTTGCTTGGCGGCTTCGGCCGCCGCCTTCGCCGCATCTTCTTCATTGCCTGCCGCTTTGGCGGCTTCGGCCGCCGCCTTCGCCGCATCCGCCACCACACGCAGTTTCTCCAATAGCAGCTTCAGTTTTGCCACCTTCTTCTCTGCCACCATCAGCGCCTTCCGGGCATCCGCTAGCACCTTCTTGGCCTCCTTGATCTTTTCAGGATCATTGGATAGATCAGCCTGCTGCAGATCGGCTTCGGCTTGCTTTACCGCCACCCCTGCTTTCTCAACGTCTTTCTCGGCATTGGTCAGGGCATCGTGCCCACTCTTCAACAGCACTGCGGCTTCTTCCGCCGACTTGGCTGCCGCATCCGCCGCTGCCCCCGCCTTGACCACCAACGGCACCATCACCATCATCGCCACCAGACTCATTGCTATCCACTTGCTCATGTCACATCTCCTATTGAAACATCGATGCCCACACTAACCTTCAAAAGTATCCTTGAAGCCCCGCCCACCGTCAAGCACTTCACACACCCTCAGTACCATGTCTTTGGCACTTCGATCACATCACCCGGTATGACCATGATGTCCTTCTGCTTGCCTTTGCGGATATCATCCGCATTAATCACCAGAATCTCGGTTCCTCGGATCAAACGAATCTTGGTCGGATTGGCATACTCGGTAAAACGCCCTCCACGCCCCAGCGCCTGTAGCACCGTCAGGTTCCGCGTCAACGGATAGGGACCGGGCCGCAACACCTCCCCGGCCAGCGAGTACTCGCTCTCGGGCGGAACGATAACCACCGTGACCACCTTGTAATACTTTTCATCAATGTACTTCCGCTCGATGATTCGCTGGGCATCGGCACAGGTTTTACCAGCCACCTGCATGGCGCCGATCAACGGCAGATTGATCCGCCCCTGCTCATCAATCACATGCGCACAGGTGAACGGCTCGGGCGGCGCATAAATTGTCACCTGCAACCGGTCACCACTCTTAAGGACCCGACTGGTGTTGAAAAACGTGGCCTCCACCTCATTCGTCCCGATGGCCACCGCCGGCGGGGGATTGACCGCCGAGGGGGAGGTTCTCAGAAGATCAACGGATACCGGTTCCACCTGCGGCCGATAGGGAGGCAGGGACTCCTCCGAGGAGGGCAGGGACACACAGCCGGACAACACCGCCACCAGCATGACGCCAGCCAGCTCCATCATCGTCATTGATTGCTTCATCTTGGAAATCATCCGATCACCAGATACTCCTCGTCAACCCTTGTCGCCCGTTCCACCGGATGCCGCCGGTGCCGGAGTGGGCATCTGCCCTTCCTTCACATCACGCCGATCACGCGACTTGCCGTAGGAGTAGTTGTAATACGAATTGTAGTAGTAGTAGTAATCCCGGGATACATTCAGATTATTCAACACCACCCCCAGGAAATTGGCACCCACATTCTCAATCATGGCCTTCGCCCGACTCGACACCGCCTTGGGATAGCTGCGGTGTTGCACCACCAGCAGAACGCCATCCACTTCACTCGCCAAAATCGACGCATCACTCACCCCCATGATCGGCGGCGAATCAAAAAAGACATAGTCATACCGACTCTTGACCTGCGCCATGATATCCCGCAGGTGGCGCGCCGTCAGAATCCCGTGCGAAATGGACGGCAACTTGCCACTGGGCATGAAATCAATGTTCGGCACCGCATCTCTCAGGATCGCCTCATTCACCCCGATCTTTCCCAGCAGGACATCCGTCAACCCCTGCTTGTTCGGAACCTTGAACATCTTGTGCTGGGTGGGCCGCCGCATGTCGGAATCAATAACCAGTATCTTCTTGCCCGTCTGGGCACAAACGCAGGCCAGATTGAAGAGCGTCAGCGACTTACCTTCGCCTGCCCCGCCACTGGTAAAACACAACGCGTTCCCGCCACCCAACTTCTTGGATAGCTCCATGTTCATCCTCAATACCCGGTAGGCTTCCGCATGAGGACTCTCGCTGCCCTCATCCGTCAACGGCCGCACCTTCTGGGGAATGACCCCGATAATCGTGGCGCCCAGGAAACGCTCAATGTCCTCCACGGTCTTCACCGACGTATCCACGTATTCGATGAAGAACACCAAACCGATACCGCAGGCAAGGCCAAGAACAATACTCAACACGATATTCAATGCCATCTTCGGACTGACCGCATCGCGCTCATCCGGAACTTCGGCGAAATCAACGACATCCACGGGCGTCCTCGGCAGTTCAAGCTCGATAGCCTCCTGCACCAACCTCGTTTCCAGCGTGTCACGGATTTGCCGCTGGCGTGTCAATTCACTCTCCGCCTTGGCAAACGGCAGGTAACGTTCGCCTTGCGCGTTGATATCGCTCTTCTTGGCGTCCTCAATATCCTTCTCCGCTGCCTCAAAATCGCGACGGGCAATATCATAATCCGTCTGCAACCCCATGACCTGCCCTTTGAGTGTTTCATCAATCTTCTTTATCAGGTCGGCCACCACACCTTGCGCACTGATCACATCCGGATGCTTTTCGCCATAGGTTTCCTGACGCCGCTTCAATTGCGTCTCCGCTTCAGTCAGCTGCTGCCGCAGTTGCGTCAGCGTCGGGTCCTGAATCACATAGGCGGCCGAATAGAGTAGATCGCGCCCTTCCAACCGATTGAGAGCCTCCAGCCGCGTCTGCCGCTCCAGCATGTTCTTGCGGGCTTGAATACGGTTAAGCTCCAGCCGTTCCAACTTGGCATTGTCCAGCGAAGACACGGACCCCGGCTGGCTCCCCGCCAACACACTCACCTTCAATTCCTTGCGCAACACCTCGACATTCGCCTCAGCCTCAACAACCTTCTTCTGCTGGGCTTGATAAGCCTCGCGCAAAGCCACCACACCCTGCTCGGTCTCGGACCGGTTCTTCTGCATCCGGTGATCCCGGTACACATTCGCAATCTCATTGGCAATCTTGGCCGAATCATCCCGGGCCGTCGCCCGATCACCCCGCCGGCTACTGCGATAGATCCTGACTTCAATCAGGTTCGTGTCCCGATACTGCTGCACCTTCATGCTGTCCATCAGGATCTTGTAGGCATCTGACAGCGACAAGGGCATCCCGTCATCCGAATACAATTTTCCAAAATGATCCCGCAAGGAAAGATTCTGAATGACCTTGTAGAGAATCGGACGCGATTGAATGATCTCGAACTGCGTCCGCAGAAAATACATGTCGTTGACGGTCATCATCTGCTGTTGCTGCTTGTACTGGAACGGGGTCACGCTGGGCACGTCCTGACGGACGGCGATTCGCGTGGACGCCATGTACACTTTCGGCAACGACAGGGTGGTCACCACCCCCGCCAGCACCACAAATAGAAATACGGCAATGACCACTTCCTTGCGGGATCTGACCATCCGCCAATAATCCATGAAATGCGCATTTTCCTGTGGAGTTTCCGCCATGCTTGCCTTCCTAAAATGCTGACGAGGCTTGGACAGCCTCACCAGTCTCCGTCATCATTGCCTTCCCAGCAGCCTGCCGACCGTAGCCGACAACCGATTGGATCAGAACGAGGCCCTCACTCCCATATCGCAGATGCTACGATCAAACGATTCGCGCACGTCGGAATCCCAGTTCTCATAGGTGTATCCGCCGGTCAAGGACCAGATGCGATCCATCTTGAAACTGCCCCGCAAAGACACCGACTCAAGCTTATCAGACCCGCCCGGCAGATCCGCCCCTTCATTATCATAGTCACCATTGCTGAACTGTCCATGGAGCGTCAGGGTCAGACGAGCCGTAACATCGTGCTCCACTTCCCCCCAGATGCTTGTCAACTGCTGGACTGAGTAAGGACGGACATACGGCGCAAAAAACCCGTACATCGCTCCGAGACGGACCCGGGTCGGCGACGCCGCACGAAGCGTAACATCGGCGGAACCATAGGCGGAGTCCCCTGACTCCAGATCAGCAGCATCATACGTCGCCGTCTGGTAACCGCCCATCACCTTGCCCGTAAAATCAGGACTGAACATCCGCTCGGCCCCCGCTGCATACGTCATCACCTGTGACCCGCGACTCCTTGCCTTGGATTCGTTGCTAAAGTCGCTCACCCCGATCACCCCGAACACGTTCACTCCGGAACCCATGAGATACTTGAGATAGGCATCCCCCTTCAGAATGTCCTCATCCTGCTCATCGGCGACCACCTGCTCATCGAAGCGTTTCACAACACTTTCACCCTGCACATAGGTGCCCACTTTTTGAGTCAGTTCCGCCGTAACGCCGGCCCGCGCCGTGTTCAGCCAATAGTTCGCGCTCTGCCGCACACTGGCGCCTCCGACCGTGATATCAGGATCATCGGTGTACATCACGACATCCGACAGATCCACATTCACACGGCGGGTTACCATCTGCTTCAGATCCACCCCCAGCGAGCCGTAGAGCTCCTGGTCGTTCTGGGGGTTGCCTTCCTCGGTCGAGCGTGGATTGCTGTGCCATTTGACACCAGGCGACAGGAAAAGATTCAGCAGGGTACGGTCACCATCTCGCCACCGCAGATCACCCCGAACGTCAGCGGTAATATCCGCATTGGATTCCTTGTTCGCTTTCGCGCCGTCGCGGTTATCGGTATACTGCGCCCCCACCCCCGCCGAAAAGGCCCAAGGATCGCTCGCCAGGTCCTGCGCAAGCGTAGCCGAAACCAACAACAACATACCCAACGCCACTACAACCGCTTGCGTCCATTTCATACGTAATTCTCCTCTATTCCTAGATATCAATAACTAATTCTCTTATCCAAGTAAGGCATCATGATTGTTACGAAGCAGGCCTCTTAAGTCAATGGAAAACTCCTTGTCATAACCACCTCGATGGCATAGCATTATCACCTTCTATGAAGCTAATCATCCAGCAATTCTTCTACATGGTCGTCATGGGATCTGCCTCCATGGCCTTGGCCGGAGGGGTGATGGAACTCTACCCCTCCGCTCCCATCGCCGAGACCACCCTCGCCACTGAGTCTCCCACCGAACCCTCCGCCATCCGGAATGCCAACGCCGTTTTCGGCGTCCAGGGTCCTTGGGCACCGCCCAACACCAGCGCCTCCGATGAATCCTTCGGCATGCGGCGGTTGCCGTCGATTCTAAAATCGATCGCCTGGGGCAGGAAAATGGCCTCCACGCCCCGTCCGGCAGGTGCCGAGACCTTGATGCCGAAGTTGAAGGCCGTCTTTGCCAGCGAAGGCGTCCCTCCCGAACTGGCATGGATCGCTGAAGTTGAGTCCAGTTTCGACCCTGCGGCCACCAGTCGCTCCGGCGCCTGCGGACTCTTCCAGTTTATGCCAATCACCGCCAAACGCTTTGGCCTGCTGACCGAATCAGCCGACCAGCGCACCGACCCCGAACCCTCAGCACGGGCCGCCGCCCGCTACCTGTCGCTCCTCTATAAACGCTTTCAGAACTGGCCCCTCGCCCTCGCCGCCTACAACGCCGGGGAAGGTCGCGTTGAGCGCCTGCTGAAAAAGCACAACGCCGGCTCCTTCAGCGAAATCGCGTCAGATCTCCCTGTCGAAACCCAGGAATACGTCCCCAAAATCATGATCACACTGGTCCTGCGGGAAAGAACCCATCTGGGCGCCCTGCCCTCCCCGGAAATCAGTCCCACATTGAACTGATTTCGCGCCGCACACGACCGACAATATCCCCCGTGTAGACATCCTGGTCCTCCGGGTACGCACTGACCCCGTAAGCCAACAACGTACAGGTTGCCCTCACGTCATCGGAAAGAAAACGGGAAATCTGCGCGTAGTTGTGGTTGTCTCCGAATTTCGACCGGCGATGGTAGTACCGCATCGGCCAACTCACATAGAGGAAGTTCTTTGCCCGGGTCATCGCCACATAGGCCAGACGCCGCTCCTCCTCCAACTCCTTGTCACTACCCGATGCCATATCGGACGGCAACCAGCCGTCCGCCGCATGGATCAGGTAGACCACATCCCACTCGCATCCCTTGGCGGAGTGAATCGTGGAAAGAACCAGCCAGTCTTCATCCTTCATGGGCGGCCCGGCCAGATCACTGGTCGAACTCGGCGGATCCAGCGTCAAATCGGTCAAAAACTGCCGCCGTGACGTATAGCCGGAGGCAATTTGCTCGATATGCTCGATATCCCGCTTGCGCTGCGGCGAATTCTCATAGCGTGCCGCCAATACGTCATCGTAAAATGCCCGTATGCGCTGCACCTGCCCGGAAGGATTGGTCTCTCCCTGCGCGACCAGGTCATCCATCAATCCCGATAGCCCCTTCATTCCAGCCCGCCCCGCCGGGGGTGCCTCAAAACTCCGGATCGCCCGCGGATCGCGCGCCCTGCTCACATGGACGATGGCCCGCGCCGCTGTCGCCGGCCCAATGCCATCAATCAACTGCAGCACCCGATACCAGGCAATCTCATCCAATGGGTTTTCCACCACGCGTAAAATACTAACCATATCCTTCACGTGCGCCGCCTCCAGGAACCGCAGCCCGCCGTACTTGTGGTAAGGAATGTTCTTCCTCGCCAGCTCAATCTCCAGGGAGTCCGACAAATGCCCCACCCGGAACAAGACCGCCTGCCGGTGCAGCGGTATCCCCTGCTCATAGTGCTCCAGAATGCGCTCAACCAGAAACTTGTCCTGCGACGCCTCATCACGGCAAGTCACCAACACCGGTTTCTGCCCCTCCTTGCGGCTGGACCACAAGTCCTTCGTAAACCGCTCACGCGCGTGCGAAATCAACGTGTTGGTCGTATCCAGAATCGGTACCACCGACCGGTAGTTCTGCTCCAGAGTGATGACGGTAGTCCCCGGGAACTGCTTCGGAAAGTCGAGAATATTTCGCACGTTGGCCGCCCGGAAACTGTAGATACTCTGGGCGTCATCACCCACCACCATGATGTTCGGATTGTAAGTCCTCATCCCGCGCAAAATATCCGCCTGCACCGTGTTCGTGTCTTGGTACTCATCCACCAGCACATGGTCGAACCGCCCCCCCAATTCCCGCACCATGGCGTCATCCGCCAGCAACTGCCGCCAGTAAAACAGGAGGTCGTCATAGTCCAGCACGCCACGCTCCTGCTTGCGGATCACGTAACTGGTGAACAATGTCTTCAGCTGATCCTTCCACTCCAGACACCAGGGATAGAACTGACGAAGCACCGCCTCGAGTGGATCCCCGCCGTTCAGGCAACGGGAATAGATGGAAAGACAGGTGCCTTTCCGTGGAAACCGTTTCTCGCCCTTCGCCAGATTGAGTTCATGCCGGACCACGTTCATAAGGTCCTCTGCATCCGCTTCGTCCATGACGGTAAAGTCCGACGTCAACCCCGCCTGCTTGGCATAGGTCCGCAGAATCCGATTGGCAATGGCATGAAAAGTCCCACCCCAAACCCGCGCCGTGATCGCCGGACCGCGTTCGCAGATGGCCGAAGCCCGTTTGACCATCTCCTCCGCAGCACGACGCGTGAACGTCATTAAAAGGATACGTTCGGGTAGAACACCCTGGGCGATCAGGTATGCCACGCGATAGGCCAGTGTCTTGGTCTTGCCGCTGCCTGCACCGGCAACAACCAGAAGTGGACCCTCGCCGTGGGTAACCGCCTGTCGCTGCTGGGCATTCAAATCCGCCAGCCAGCTCAAATCATTTTCTTTCACCGTTGCCATCGTCTTCCCCCGTTCACAATGATCATCCCCTTGCGCCCTGCTGTCCCGGAACCGCCGGACACCTGCGGATCGCTGTGATGCCGAACGCAGGGTTGGGCTTGTGTCCTGCGCGCCGCCGTGCTAGCTTTCCCGCCGCTCTATCCACGGGGGCTTCCCCGGGTGAGCATTCAATCGGGGTGTAGCGCAGCCTGGTAGCGCGTCAGCCTTGGGCGCTGAAAGTCGGGGGTTCAAATCCCCCCGCCCCGACCACCTCTCACACGGAACCATCCAGCGTCCTGCGTACATTATCAGCCAGAATTTCCTGCGTGTAGGGCTTCGTGATGCAGCGATCATGCTTAAAATCAAGCCCGTGATGAGCAACCGCCTCCTGGCCAAAACCGGTCACATACAACACCTTGAAATCCTGCCTCATCTTGCGCGCCGTCGCCACCAGTTCCAACCCACTGATTTCCGGCAGCACCACATCCGTCAGGATCAGATGCAACGGCTCCGCGCGTTCCTCACAAACCTTGAGGGCGTCTTTCGCGCTAGTCGCCTCAATCACCGTGTATCCCAGGAAAGAGAGCGCACGCCCGGCAAAGGCACCCACTGCCTGGTCATCCTCCACCACCAGCACCGTCTCGCAGCCACGGGGCAGGCTCTTGCTTACCCCCCCTTCGGGAGGAGTAACCTCTGAAACAATGCTGCGGAAGAATATCCGGAATTCCGATCCCATCCCCATCTTGCTTTCCACCTCAATACACCCCTGGCACTGCCGGACAATCCCGTACACCGTCGACAACCCCAGTCCCGTCCCCTTTCCTTTTTCCTTGGTCGTGAAAAATGGCTCGAAAATCCGCTCCCGGACATCCGAACTCATGCCACATCCATAATCCTTCACCACCAGTACCCCGTAGGTCCCCGCTTCAACAGCGACATGCATCCGGCAATACTCTTCGTCGAGCACCGCCCTCCGCGTGCTGATCGCAAGGGTACCGCCCTGTGGCATCGCGTCACGCGCATTCACGGCAAGATTCAAGATGATTTGTTCCACACCACCGGAATCCCCCTCCACCAACCCCACGTCATCCGCCAGTTGGATGTTAAGCGACACATCCTCCCCCAACGTCCGCTTCAGCAGAAGCACCATGCTGCTGACAACCTCATTCAAATCCAAGGCCTTGATTTGCAATGCCTGCTTCCGCCCAACCGCCAGCAGTTGCGCCGTCAACTTGGCAGCCCGTTCCGCCCCGTTAATGACCTCCTTGATATCCTCGCGGACCGGATGATCTTCGGCCAATGACTCCAACGCCAGGTTGGAAAACCCGAGAATCGATGTCAGCAGGTTGTTGAAATCATGAGCCACCCCGCCGGCCAGAAGGCCCAAGGCCTCCATTTTCTGTGCCTGCCTCAACTGGGCTTCCCGCTCAAGCAGCAACTCCTCCACATTCTTGCGTTGCGTCGCATCCCGCAGAAGCAGCACGCTGCCGCCATGGCTTTTCAACAGACCCGTAACAATCTCCAACGGGAAGGTCTTGCCGTCTTTCTTCCGCCCCGTCGCCCAGCCGATATGAAACCCCTCCCTCTCCAGCGCATCATAGATTTCATGCTTGGCCCCAGGCACACGCCGCCGGTCAAAATACAGCAACTCTGTCTTGCGACGGATAACCTCTTCCATCGCGTAGCCAAACATGCGACACACCGACGCATTCACCATCAGGATGTTGCGATTGGCATCCACCACGAGAAGCACATCCGGATTGATACTGTCGATAATGTCTTCAAGTTCCTGATTCCTCATAGCCTCGGCACGCCATCGAAGGTAGGACGTCACCAGCATGATGATTAGCCAGAGCGCGAGGAAATTTGTGACAAGCACAACCGCCGGTTGTTCGGCGTGTGGCTTGAAAAACGCGATGAGGCGCTCATTGAAGTTGATGGCGGCCCCCACCATCGTGACCACGAAGGCCAACACCAGGGAGAACGTCAATGTTCGCCATTCCCGCCGACTCCATGCCAACAACCGCATGGGATCCCTGTTCCTTCTCACTATATTCATATCGCCTTCTCCCTTGCAAACCGGGGCTCCGGACTCATCCCCACCTTCAACACGGCCTTCTCAACGGCCCCGGGCTGTACCCATCGGACACTGCCCATGCTGTTCATGGCATTCGGGAACCCCATCCAGGGTTCCACGCAAAAGAATGGACGATCCGACAGGGTGTAGAGTTGCAGGAATGGAAACATGCGCCGAACCCCGTCACCTTCCGCCTCCAGCCGCAACGCCATCCCGTCAGGAAATCGCAGGGTCGCCACGCAAGGATCGTCGACCTCTATCAACCGCTCATGAATGGCCGGACTACTGACGCTGGATGGAAAATCCGGCGGAGCTTCACGCCCGGCAATATCGGACAAATTCGCGTTGTACCGCCACTGGGATAATGCCGGAACCTCCACCACAGTGGTGTCCTTGCCTTCCCCCACCGGAGGCGTCAGGAAATAGGGATGAAACCCTGCATAATAGGGCAATGGGTCCGTACCATTATTCTCATACTCCTGTTCCACCCGCAACCCTCCACCACCCAACTTGAACCTCAGAGTGACCCGGAACTTGAATGGGTAAGACTCCCGAGTGCCGTCCGTATCCCTCAGAGTAACCGCCAGCGTGTCAGTCCCCTCATGATCCACCGCCCAAGGCATACGCATGCTAAACCCGTGAATCTTGATCTGATAAATCCGTCCCCTGTGAAGATAGGCGCCAGCTACCCCATCCCGTTCCATCCGGCCACACACAGGGAACAGAAAAGGCAATCCGCCCCGCGTCCGCTCCGCCTGCCGTTCCCAGAAAAAGGGATGCTGAAACAGAACCTCTCGCAACTCCTTGTTCCAAAGCAGTTTAAGCGAGCTGACAATCGCACCAAGCTCCGGAACAATCTCCGCACTCACCGTCCCATCGGACGATTTCAACCGATAAACCTTGAACCCGTTATGTTTCGTTTCCATCAGTGCTATCGTTCCAGCCGAATACTTGTGGCTCAATCTAGACCTCATTCATTGAAAACAAAAGACGAAAAACCAATCCCCAGAGCCATGCCCTGTATCTACCCGACCTCCCGCCACTCACACTAACCTTCCAACACCTCCGTATTTCAGATTGGCTAATGACGGGGGTTAACGTATGCTTCGCCAAGTCTCCCGAAGGAAAGTCGCATGCGCATACTATTAACCGCCAACCTCACACTCGCCAACCGCATCACCTTGGGACGTTTCCTCCTGATTCCGGTTTTTATTCTCCTGACGCTCTATTATATGCGTAGCGCCGCCATCGACGCACCCAACGAAATGCTCCGCTGGGCGGCCCTGATGGTGTTCGTTGTCACATGCCTTTCCGATGCACTGGATGGATATTTTGCGCGGTCCCGCAATGAGCGCACCCGCCTGGGCACCCTGCTCGACCCTCTGGCCGACAAGTCCCTGCTCCTCTCCGCCCTCATCCTCCTCACGGGCCCCTGGGGCGCATGCTTCAATCCCCACCTCCCCGTCTGGTACGTGCTTCTCGTCATCAGCCGCGATGTCACCCTCATTGCCGGCGCAATCCTCATCCACGTCGCCGTAGGACACACCGAAGTCCAACCTCGCGTCTCAGGAAAGCTTTCAACTTTCTTCCAAATGGGCCTGATCTTCTGGGTTTTGGCCCAGGGCCCTGCCCGGTGGTTCCCCTGGCTGCTCTGGCCCGCCGCTGCTTTTACCCTCCTGTCCGCCCTCCAATACATCACGGATGGAATCCGTCAACTTGAGAAAACCCATGCCCACGAAAAAAAATCCTGACCTCCCTTCGCCGCCCGGATTGCCGGTCGTTTCAGTCGTCGGCAGACCCAATGTCGGCAAATCGGCCCTCTTTAATCGACTTTTGGGACGTCGCCTGGCGATCGTCCACGAAGAGTGCGGCGTCACTCGTGACCGGCTGATCGCCCACGCAACTTGGGATGATATACCCTTCGAACTGGTGGATACTGGCGGCCTCACCGCATTCGGCAGGCAGGCAGCCGGAAACTTCCTCGACGCGGAAACCCGACGTCAATCGGAAGCCGCCATCAAGGACGCTTCCATCGTAATCCTCGTCACAGATGCCGAAGCCGGCTTGAACCCCCTGGATGAATCGGTCGCACGCCTCATACGCCAGAAGGGCGTGCGCGCCATCGTGGCAGCCAACAAGTGTGATCATCCCGACCGCGACCTGCAGGCATCGGCCTTCGAATCGCTGGGCTTTCCCGTTTTCGGAGTCTCCGCCTTGCACAACCGCGGCATCGAGGAGTTGATGAAGGAGGTGACAGACGGTTGGGAACCGGTCGACATATCCAAACAGCCCGCCCCTTTACGAATCACCGTGGTTGGAAAGCCGAATGTCGGCAAGTCCTCATTCCTCAATCGCGTGGTCCGCCAGGAACGCCTGATCGTTTCCGATACTCCAGGGACCACCCGTGACACCATTGATATCCCTTTCCAGATCGGCGAAGGCCCCACGGCGCGCCACTATCTGCTCACTGATACCGCCGGCATGCGCCGCATGGGCAAGGTGGATGGCGCCGTGGAACGCTACAGCCTCTTCCGCGCCGAAAGCAGCATTCGACAGGCCGATGTCGTGGCCCTCATGCTCGACGCCTCTCAGGGACCAACCGCCCAGGATAAGGCCATCGCCAACACGATTATCGCCGCCCACAAAGGTTGCCTTGTGGTGGTGAACAAGTGGGACCTGTTGAAGGGCCACAGTTCGGAACGGGAATATCGCGAAGCTCTGTCGCACACCATCGGATTCCTGAAGTGGGTCCCGTTCGTCTTTGTCTCAGCCAAGGAAGGCTTCAACGTCAAACAGTGCCTCGAGACCATCGATTACGTCGCAGGACAAATCCAGACTCAAATTCCCACCGCCACCCTTAACCGCGTCCTGTCGGATGCCGTTGAACGCGTCCAGCCCCCCATGCTGAAAGGCAAGCGCTTCAAGATCTACTACGCTACACAAACATCAACCAATCCCATCCGGATCAACCTGTATGTCAACGATCCAACCCGCCTGACCGACGCCTACCGGGAGTACCTGTTGCACGCCCTCCGCCGCCACTTCGGACTCGAGGGCGCCCCCGTCCTCATTATGCTCAAGGAACGCCCAAGGCAACGCTTTGTGCCGCAAGCCGACTCCCGAAAGCGCCGCCAACGATCTTCACCGTAACGCCAGCTTCCTGTACTTGCCCCGGCGATGCAGAAGCCGGTCCTGGTTGCGCACCAGCACCTTCTCCTCGTAGTCCGCAAAATTACCTTCAAACCACCGAAGCTTACCCTCGCCTTCAAAAATCAACAGGTGGGTGCAGATCCGGTCCAAAAAGTAACGATCATGACTGATCACCATCACACACCCGGGGAACTGGTTGATCCCCTCCTCTAACACGCGCATGGTGTTCACATCCAGGTCGTTGGTCGGCTCGTCCAACAGCAGTACGTTCCCCCCCCGCTTTAACAGTTTCGCCAGATGCACCCGGTTGCGCTCCCCGCCGGAAAGTTGACCAACCTTCTTCTGTTGTTGCGCTCCCCGAAAATTAAAACGCGAAAGGTAGGCCCGGGCGTTCATCCTGCGATCCCCGAGTTGAACCTCATCCTCCCCGCCGGTGATTTCTTCAAAAACAGTATTCCCGTCCCCTAAAGCATCGCGATGCTGGTCAACATAGGACAACATCACGCTCTCACCCAAAGTCAGACACCCCTTGTCCGGCACCTCCTGTCCGACGACCATGCGGAATAGCGTCGTTTTTCCGCAGCCGTTCGGCCCCACAACACCCACCACCCCGCCCCGGGGAAGATTGAACGAGGCATTATCCAGCAACGAAATCCCGCCATACCCCTTACTCACCCCTTCCAAGGTCAGCACTTTGTCACCCAAGTGCGGCCCCGGGGGAATCTGGATAAGCACATCATCCTTCTCCACCTCAAATCGTTCACCAGCTAATTCCTCATAGCGGGTGATACGGGCCTGCCCCTTCTTCCGCCGTCCCTCGGGAGAACTGCTGATCCATGCCAACTCATGCGCCAAGACCTTCTGCCTCTGGCTCTCCTTCTTTTCCATCTGCCTCAGCCACTCCGCCTTCTGCTTGAGCCACGATGAGTAGTTCCCTTCAAACGGAATCCCCCGCCCATTCTCCATCTCAAGGATCCACTTGGTAATGTGATCCAGAAAATACCGGTCATGCGTCACAACAATGACCGTGCCGTGATAGTCCCTTAACGTTTTCTCCAGCCATACCACCGTCTCCGCATCCAGATGATTGGTGGGTTCATCGAGCAACAGCAGGTCGGGCTTCTCCAGCAGAACCTTGCACAAAGCCACACGCCGCCGCTCTCCGCCGGAAAGCGTGCTCACGTCGGCGTCGTCGGGCGGCAGCACCAAGGCATCGGAAGCCACATCCAACAACCGGTCAACCTCCCAGGCATCCATGGCATCGATCTGCTCCTGCAGGCGGCTCATCTCATCCATCAACTTGTCCATTTGGTCTTTCGGACGCTTCTCACCCATGGCATCCGCCACCTCGTCGTAGCGCCGGATCAGGGCATGCACGGGCTCCAACGCCTCCTCTAGATTGCCTCGCACCGTCTTGCCGGGATTCAACTTCGGCTCCTGGGGAACATAGCCAACCCTCATCCCCTTCGCCAATTGTGCCGTCCCCATGTAGTCCTGATCCATACCCGCCATGATCCGCAGCAAACTGGTTTTTCCGGTCCCATTCTCGCCAACAATGCCGATCTTGGCACCGTAAAGAAACGAAAGACTCATCCCTTCAAAGATAGTCTTTTCAGCGTAATTCTTGGCCAGATTCTGGGTCTGAAAGACAAATTGTGGCGGCATGACGTCCTCTTCTTCCGTCGGTTATCGGGCAAACGGCTGGTACAATACGCACCTGCTCGCGACAACTCAAGCCCTGTTGTCGCTTTCATTCCAATGCGTCTTACCAGGGCAAAACGTAACACCGGTCCAGGAGAAAGGCGTTCTCAATATGGCGCACGACCGGCAACTCTCCATCCGGCCCGCCGACAATCTCCACCACATCGAACCGGAAATTCACCGGCTGCTTCAGACGCTGGAGATAGCGAACCGCCGCCCGCGACAACGCATGTCGCTTGCGCCTGTCTACGGATTCGAAAGGCCTGCCGTACCTCTCGCTCTTGCGGGTTTTAACCTCCACAAATACAAGCGTCTCCTGCTCCCGGGCCACCAGGTCAATTTCATCCCTCAACCCGACTTTCATGCGTCGACCGATGATTTTGAATCCCTTGCTTCGCAGGTACAGTTCCGCCTGTCCCTCTCCCCATAAGCCGGCGCGCAAATGAAATGGCAGAAAGGACAACTTCACTGCCCTCCCTCCCCCTGCTCCACGCCCCCTCCACGAGACCCAACCATCCGAATCACTTCCTGCACAGGCCGGAATGACCGGCGATGCTCCCGACATGGCCCATACTCCAGAAGTGCCTGCAGGTGGGCCTTGGTGCCGTATCCTTTGTGCCGCGCAAATCCGTACTGCGGATAAACCCGGTCAAGTTCCAGCATGGTGCGGTCACGGGCAACCTTCGCAATGATACTGGCGGCGGCAATACTGAGACTGCGCGCATCCCCTCCCACAATCGCCTGCGAGGGACAAGGTAAACCCGGAACAGGAAGCCCATCCACCAAGGCGAAATCAGGCGCAGGAATCAACCCGGCCAACGCTCGACTCATTGCCAGATGCGTGGCCCGAAGGATATTCCGATCATCAATTTCGTCAACGCAGGCAACACCAACGGAATAAGCCAAACAGGGCGAATTCGTCAGGAAGGCGAATAGATCATCGCGCAGCGTTGCCGAAAGACGCTTGGAGTCGTTGACTTCACGAAGCAGTCCGTATTGCTCCGCCTCAAGAAAATCGCGATCGAACACCACGGCTGCCGCCATGACGGGCCCCGCTAACGGACCCCGCCCGGCCTCATCAACGCCTGCCAGCCGCTTGTGCCCCTGAATCCAAGCCTGACGCTCGTACTGGAGCAACCGGCTTCTCCTCAGGCTTCAGAAGCCCTGGTCTTTTCGCGCAACTTGGCACTCTTGCCGGCACGCTCACGCAGATAGTAAAGCTTGGCGCGGCGCGACTTGCCGGAACTCTCAACCTCAAGCTTGGCAATGTTGGGCGAATGAACCGGGAAAACCCTTTCCACTCCAACACCATGCGAGATTCTCCGGACGGTAAACGTTTCGGTAGCCGCATGCCCGTCACGGGCAATAACCGTCCCCGTATACGCCTGCAACCGTTCCTTGCCGCCTTCACGGATCCGAACCTGGATCTTGACGGTATCACCTACACTGAACGAGGGAAGGATATCCTTCCTCAGGTTTTCCTTGTGAATCATGGCCAATGCTTTAGCAATCATAGTCACCTCTACTCCAACAAGTCCGGTCTCTTCTCCCGGGTCCGACATTCCGACTGATCACGCCTCCACCGGGCAATTTCCTCGTGGTCCCCCGAGACCAGAATTTCGGGAACCGCCAATCCTCTGTACTCCCTCGGTCGCGTATACTGCGGATACTCCAGTAATCCCTCCGCAAACGACTCCTCACTCGTCGCACTATCGTTGCCCAACACCCCGGGCACCAACCGGACCACGGCATCAATCACCACCGCCGCCGGCAACACCCCGTTGGTCAACACATAGTCGCCAATCGAAATCTCTTCTGTCACCAGATGGGTCCGAACCCGCTCATCCACCCCCTCATAGTGACCACACACAAATATCAAGTGCGATTCCTGCGCCAACCGCACCGCCTTCGCCTGCTCAAAACGCCGCCCTTGCGGCGTCATCAATATCACCTTCGAGGCAGGAGTCCTGATAGACTCCACCGCCTCAAACAGCGGCTCAGGCTTCATCACCATGCCCGCTCCCCCGCCAAACGGCCTGTCATCGGTCGTCTGATGCCGATCCTTCGTGAACCGGCGCAAATCCATCGCCTGAATACTCGCTAACCCCTTCTGCACCGCCCGCTTCACAATGCTCTCTTCCAGGAACCCTTTCAGCATTCCTGGAAAAATCGTGATGACATCAATCCGCAACGGCTCCATGGCCCCCTTATTCCGCCACTTCCAGAACCGCACGACGCCCTTCCTTGGACGCCAGATTGCTTAACAACACGCGCAGGGAACTGATCGTTTTCCCGCTCCGCCCTATCAGCCGTCCCACATCCTTGGGATGGCACCGGAGCTCAAGAATCGTCGTCTGTTTCCCCGCCACCTCGGTGACCGCCACATCGCCCGGATGGTCGAGCAATGCACGGGTAATATACAATACAAACTGCTTCATGCGTTTGACTTGGCCGCAGCACGGGACTTGCGCAACAGACTCTTCACTGTATCACTAACCTGAGCGCCCTTGCTCATCCAGTACGCAATCCGATCCATTTTAAGGTTGAAATTCAGACCCTTCTGCTTCGGATCGTACCACCCGACCACTTCCAGATTCTTCCCGTCCCGCGGGCAACGACTGTCTGCGGCGACCACACGATAAGCAATATCCTTGTTCGCTCCCGTGCGGGTCATTCTTATTTTTACTGACATCCCGACCTCCCTTGAATCAATGCCTGCACCTAGGCTAAGTCAGCCCCGACTACAGACGTAAAAAGCGCGGCACTATTACACATTACCGCCGAGGACGCAACTTCTTTTGTAAAGACCCCATTCGCTTGGCCATCTGGCGGGCTTGTTCAAACTGCTTAAGCAGTTCATTGACATCCTGAACCTGCGTGCCACTACCCTTCGCAATGCGCCGTTTGCGACCCGCATTGAGAATCTCCGGACGGCGCCGCTCTTTCGGCGTCATACTCCGAATAACAGCTTCGGCGCGCTTGCTAAACCGCTCAAAATCACGCCCGGCGCCCGCGGCATCCTTCATTTTCGCTTTCACCTGCCCCCCCATGGGCAGCAGGTCAAGCAGGTTTTCTAACGGCCCCATCTTGCGCAGTTGCGCCAGTTGCCCCAGAAAGTCCTCCAAGTCCAACCGGCTCGAACGGATCTTCTTCTCCATGTCAGCTACCTGGACGACATCAACAGCCATCTGAACCTTCTCAACCAGGCTGACAATGTCACCCATGCCGAGAATTCTGGAAGCCATGCGCTCCGGATGGAAGACATCCAAGTCGCCCGTATGCTCACCGGTTCCTGTATACAGAATCGGGCACCCGGTAACCGATTGAATCGACAACGCCGCACCACCCCGGGCATCACCATCCAGCTTCGTAAGAATCAGCCCTCTTAACTCAAGCGCCTTGTGGAAAACATCGGCTACATGAACCGATTCCTGACCAATCGCCGCATCCACCACCAACAAGGTGTTCCGACACTTTACGACTTCCCGTAACTCCTTCAGTTCTAGAACCAGTTCTTCGTCAATCTGAAATCGCCCGCCCGTATCAAACAGAACCACATCCCGCCCGCTCCGTTCCGCCAAATCCATGGCCCGCCGTCCAAGGACCGGCACCGCTTCACCGCTTTCCGGCCCCAGCATATCAACGCCCACTTGCCCGGCCAACTGGCGCAACTGGTCAACCGCCGCCGGCCGCCGTATATCAGCCCCCACCAGCAAAACACTCTTTCCGTCCTTCTTCCACAACGACGCCAGTTTGGCCGCCGTGGTTGTCTTCCCTGAACCATGCAACCCCACCAGGATTACCGGCGCCGGCTTTGGATTAAGCTCCACACGCCGGTTTTGTCCGCTTCTCAGCAGCACCACCAACTCATCGTGCACCCTTTTGACAACCTGCTGCCCTGGAGTAAGGCTGGCCAGCACCTCCTGCCCCACACACCGTTCACTGACCCTGGCCACGAAATCACGTGCCACTTCATAGTTGACGTCCGCCTCAAGCAACGCCATCCGGACTCCACGCATGGCATCGCGGATATTGGCTTCCGACAAATGGCCGTACCCCCGCAGTTTGCGGAACACCTGCTCCAGAGAATTACTCAGCGAATCAAACACGGTTACCCCATAAAATCATGTGCGCGCCACTGGATGGCGCGCACCCTTGCCCGGCAGCCGACGGATCCATTCCTGCCCCTGCAACGGATCCTTAGGCTCTTACCTTCGCCCCGGCAACAATCCGGAACGCCAAGCCTCCATCCGCTTTGACAACCTCGACCTTCTCCGCCCCCTGCAAATCGCCGCGCAGAATCTCTTCGGCTAACGGATCCTCCAGATAACGTTGCACCGCACGCCGAAGCGGTCGAGCCCCCATAGCCACATCAAACCCTTTCTCCAGCAGGAATTCCTGCGCAGCGGTGGTCAGCACCAGGTCAATCCCTTTCGCCTCCACCCGTGCGTGAACTTTGGCCACCTCCAGGCCAAGAATCTTGACAGTATCCTCTCTGGACAGTTGACGAAAGACCACGATTTCATCCAGCCGGTTGATAAACTCCGGCTTGAACACCCTTTTTACATCGTCCAGCATGCGTTGCTTGAGCGATTCGTAATCAATCGCACCACTGGATTCAGTGAATCCAAGTCCCGCCTTTCGGCCAAAATCAGCCCCGAGATTGGTGGTCAATATGATCACCGTATTGCGGAAATCGATGTGCCGTCCAGAACTGTCGGTCAACCGCCCCTCTTCCATGATCTGGAGCAACATGTGCATGACGTCGGGGTGGGCCTTTTCAATTTCATCAAACAACACTACTGAATACGGACGACGACGCACCTTCTCCGTCAGTTGCCCTCCCTCCTCGTATCCCACGTAGCCCGGCGGAGACCCCGCCAGTCGCGAAACAGTGAATTTCTCCATGTACTCAGACATATCAAGTTGAATCAAGGCATTCTTATCGTCGAACATGAACTCAGCCAATGCCTTCGCCAACAAGGTCTTGCCAACCCCGGTCGGCCCCAGAAAAACAAACGAACCAATCGGTCGCTTTGGATCCTTCAGGTCGGCACGCGAGCGCCGCAGCGCCTTGGAGATCGCCGTGATAGCCGGATTCTGCCCCACCACTGTTTCGCCTAGCTCCTCTTCCATGTGAAGCAGACGGGCTAGCTCCTTGCCCTCCATCTTCTTCAGAGGCACCCCCGTCCACTTGGAAACCACCGCCATGACTTCATCCGCCGTGACTTTCACCTTGCGCTTTTGGGACGATTCTCGCCATTTTTTGACGCTTTCTTCAAGCGCCTCACGCTCCCGGCGCTCCAAATCGCGCAATTGGGCCGCTTCCTCAAACTTCTGGGCCTTGATCGCCGCTTCCTTCTGGATCCTGATCTTCTCGATTCCCTGTTCCTTCTTTCGTAAATCGGGCGAGCGAGTCGTCGCCTGGATCCGCGCCCGAGCCCCAGCCTCATCAATGGTATCAATGGCCTTGTCCGGCAGGTGACGCCCTGTAAGATATCGGTCCGTCAACCGGGCCGCCGCTTCAAGGGCATCATCGGTAATCTTAACCCCATGGTGCTCCTCATACTTGTAACGGATTCCTTTCAGAATCCGAATGGCCTCATCCACCGTCGGCTCGTTAACCTGCACAGTTTGAAAACGCCGTTCCAGCGCGGCATCCTTCTCGATGTGCTTACGGTACTCGTCCAGCGTCGTCGCCCCAATACACTGCAGCTCACCCCGCGCCAGAGCCGGCTTGATGATGTTCGAGGCATCCATGGTCCCTTCCGCTGAACCCGCCCCCACAATCGTATGCAATTCATCGACGAACAACATCACGTTCGCTGAACGGCGGATCTCATCCATCACCGCCTTGATCCGTTCTTCGAACTGTCCACGATACTTGGTGCCAGCAATCATCAGTGCCAGATCCAGAGCAATGACACGCTTGTTCCGGAGAATATCGGGGACCAATCCCTGTGCAATCACCTGGGCAAGCCCCTCGACAATCGCCGTTTTCCCCACCCCGGCATCACCAAGCAATACCGGATTGTTCTTGGTCCGCCGACAAAGAATCTGAATAACGCGCTCCAATTCCGGCTCACGTCCGATCATCGGATCCAATGACCCCTTCCGCGCCATCTCCGTCAAATCCCGCCCAAAGGCATTCAAGGCCGGAGTCTTCTGCTTGACCGACGGGGGTGCCTGCTTGGTCTTGGGCTCCGGGGCCGCAGATTCCTCTCCAGGCTCGAAATTAGGATCAAGTTCCTTCATGACTTCGACACGCGTCGTATCAACATCAACATTCAAGGCCCGCAACACTTGAGCCGCCACCCCTTCGCCTTCCCGTAACAACCCCAGCAGGATATGCTCGGTTCCGATATAGGAATGATTCAAGGTGCGGGCTTCGGCCGCCGCCAACTGCAGGACCTTCTTCGCCCGCGGCGTGAAGGGAACATTGCCAACCGTCTTGGTTTCCGGCCCTTGCCCAACCGCCTTTTCAACCTCCATCCGCAAGGCCTCGAGGGATATACCCATCCGATCAAGAACCGTCACCGCAACCCCCGACCCCAACGCCACCAACCCCAGTAGAATATGCTCCGTCCCCACATAGGGATGATTAAATCGTTCCGCCTCAGACCTGGCCAATTGAATGACCTGCTGGGCCCGTGGCGTGTAGTTTCCTGAGTTTCCCATGATTTCACCCCATCCTCGCGGATTAACCTTCTATGGTAGCCCGCCTGACAACTTCCCTCACTCTTGACGCCCTCAACTCATCCCGATCTTCCGGCTTCACATGCTGTCCCGCCGACTTTTGAAGATGCCCGGGCTGCGAACATAACGTCAACCTGTTAATATCCGACATTCCCAACCCCTTAATCATACCAAGATCGAACCCAAGGCGCAATCCGGAGAGCAGATCAAGGGTCTCACACGAGGTCAGCACGCGCGCATGGCACAAAACACCATAGGCCCGTCCAATAAAATCCCGAATCCGATTCTCCCGCTGCTCCATCAGACGGGCCCTGGCATTCCGCTCATGGTTGGCAATTTCATTCACAATCTGAACCAACCGCTCGATAATCACAACCTCGGCTTCACCCAGCGTGGTTTGATTCGAAATCTGAAACATGTTCCCGGACGCTTCCGTCCCTTCCCCCAACAGGCCACGCACCACCAGTCCGATCTTGCCCAACCCTTTGATGATCGGCTCGATTTCATTCGTTAGTCGCAAGGCCGGAACATGCATCATCACACTGGCTCGCAACCCGGTACCAACATTCGTCGGACACGCCGTCAGATATCCAAGTTCAGGCGAAAAAGCATAGCGAACCTTCTCCTCAATCTCCGAATCCAACGTGTTTATCTCACTCCAAAGCTCATGCAGATGGAATCCAGGCCGCATTGCCTGCAGACGAAGATGATCCTCTTCGTTCACCATAACCCCAAGCACCTCATCCTGTCGCACCACGAGACAACTCCCCCGTGACTTCCGCGCCAACTCCAAACTAATCAGATGACGCTCATGGAGGAAGTCCTTGTCGTGGAGCGGAATGGCCGCCATGTCTACACCCATGGCCGGGTCAAGGGCCTTCACCACTGCCAGCACTTCCTCCACTTGCCGCTGAACCCGCAAACACTCATCTTCCCCTGCCCATCCCGGAAAGGCCAACCCATGCAGATTGCGAGCCAGCCGAATCCGACTGCTGATGACAACCATGTCGCGCCCGTCTTCGGGCAACCACGCCCCGGGCCTGCCTGCCAAGTCATCCAGCGTCATGCTCGGTCTCCTGAATCATATCCCGCACACGGGCGGCACCTTCGTAATCTTCACGCTTGATCGCCGCTTCGAGATCAGCACGTAGCTTCAACACACGCGCTGTCGCCTCCATCCCTCGCCGGTCAAGTCCAGGAACTTTACCTTTATGCACCACCCCTTTGTGCATCGCCGCCAACATCGGCTTGAGATCCTCACCAAACGCTTCATAACAGCGTTCACACCCCAATCGCCCAGTCTTCTTGAAATCCGTGCCTCGAAGATGGCAATGCGGACAACTGCGCTGCAGCAGACCCGAAATCTCGTCGCCACCCGCCAGACCAAAGAGAATCTCAGGAATGGACATGACATTCTGAACATTCAGCCCGCTTTCCTCCGCGCATTCCTCGCACAAGTGCAGTTCCCGACTGTTACCATCCACTATCTGCGACACATGGATGGATGCCTCATTTTGATGACAACTATCGCACTGCATACACTACGCACTCCTCTTTAACCCCGCACACCTTGGCTTGACACCGCCTGCTACAGAAGACAGCTACTGCACGGCTCCAAGGGCAGATATGCCCATACAAAATGAGCTCATATTAGTCGCGCTTCTATGCCAAAACAACCTGATTCTGTCACTCGGCAACATTGGTCAACATTTCGCAGATAAACTATCCCCTTCTGGCACGGTCTTTTAGCACATCTTCTGTCTGCCACGCCGCGAATCCCATGATTGACATCCATCCTTACTTCGCGTACCGTATTATCTAGGATTATTGCTGGGGGTTGAACGAGTGAGTGTTTATGCATGTTACAGGGAGGACAATATGAAGAAAATCGCCGGTATGCTTGTTACACTTGCCTTGGCTAAGGCGGCATCCGCCGCTGTCGGCTTACCCTACAGCATAGCGTTTGAAACCAATGCACCAGTCGGTTCAACCATTCTGAGCAACGCCAACGCCGGGGCTTGGAACGGAACGGACGGCGCGGTGGCCATCATAACCAACATCAGCTACTCATCCGATCGCCAATCCCCTGTCGTACAGTACCCGCTGAACGATGAATCGCACAGCAATGTGCTTATGTTTTCAGACGGCACAATCTCCAACATGGTCTCCGCGACGGGGATCACTCAAGTGTGGCTGGACGCCATGATCCAACCGATTTTTACAGAAACCATGCCCACAAATGAGGCCGTTACTAACTCCCAAATGTCCATATGTTTCGACACAAACGGGTACATGAATGTGTACCATGGAGTGAGAACGAATGCAGGTTGGGGAAGCCCTAACTATGGACAATGGAGTGTCGTCAGCAATAGTTTTGGTCCCGTTGCACCAAGTAAATGGATCCGTGTCACCGTCGTCATGAAACACGACACTGTTGGCGACGAAGCCTCATTTATGTCCTTCTTTAAAGTGCAACTGAACGGAATTGATTTCACAAATGCCTTGGCATACTCCAACCCAGACGGGACACTTAACCCAACAGGGCCATGGTTCCTCTGCGCTAACTATATCGGCAACGAAATGCATCAGGTCGACCTCTCCGGCAGCGGACTGTTAGACGACTTGGTGATATCCACCAATGCTGGAAGTTACGGCGCATCATTGCCCTCCATCTATGTATCATTTGTCGGGAACGGATCAGTGTCGCCCTCTGGCACTGTCGCCCTCCCTGCTAGCCCTGGCACAACCAACTTCAACATTCTCGCCTCAACCTACTACCAGATTGCCTCGGTCTATACCGGGGTCGTCGCCGGCGTCTCCAATGCCATCGTAACGGCACAGGGCGCAGGAAACTACAACTTGGTCTGGTCGAACATCACCGTAGATTCCACGTTGTTCGTCAGCTTCGAAGCCCAAATGGCCACCAATAGCACCCCTGTATACTGGATGGCCGGAAATGGCCTCATGACCAATGGACTCCACCTTACGTGGAATGACGTCGCGCTCTACGACGAGGATGGCGACGGCATGATCACATGGCAGGAATATCTGGCAGGCACAAATCCCGACAACTCGAACTCGGTGTTGAGGCTCCTGCGCCAAACCGTCAGTAATGGAATTCCGCGCATCGTCTGGCTGAGCAGCACAAGCGCCGTGGCACCCTACCTGGTTCAACTGTCAACGAACCTTCCGAACGCAATCTGGAGCAACGTGGCCGCCAATGTGTCAGCCATGGAGGGAGGCACAAACACGCTCGACCTGCCGGCACCCGGTTCAGTCCCTGCATTCTATCGTGTAACGATCACCAACTGATCGCCTAACCACAGCAAACAAAAAGGACGCCTCCTCGAGGCGTCCTTTTTGTTTACCGGTGATCCCGAAGTGGTCTCAGTGTTTGAAACAACGCTGCCCAGTAAACACCATGGCCACATTGGCCTCGTTACAGGCCTCAATGACCTCAAAATCCCGCTCGGATCCACCCGGTTGAATCACAGCCGAAATACCTTCCCGAATCCCAACCTCCACCCCATCGCGGAACGGAAAGAACGCATCCGACACCATGCAGGAACCTTTCAGCCCCCCCTTACGAACCACCGTCTCCTCATCGATGGCAGATTTCTTGTTCTCTTCCGTTAGCGTGTTGTACGGCACTCCGTACCGTTCCCGCGATATCCGGTCAGCCAGATTGCGGTAAGCCTTGTCACGGGCATACTGGGCCATGCCAACACGATCCTGCCCTCCCGCCCCAATGCTGACCGTCACTCCATCCTTCACATAAAGGACGGAGTTGCTCGTTACCCCGCACTCCACCAACCACCCAAACATCAAATCCTCGTACTCCTTCTCCGTTGGCATGCGCCCCACCTTATACTCCTTGCCCTTGTATAGGGTCTCAGCCTGTGTCAGCCCTGCTTTGTTTCGCGTGATCGGCACAAACGACGTCTGGACAATAATCCCTCCATCCACCAGGGACTTCAAATCAAGAGTCACCGCCCCCGCAAACTCCCGAAGCCGAGCCATGTTTCCGATCCGCATCACCCTCAGATTCTTCTTTCTGGCAAATACATCCATGACCCCGTCGCCAAATTCAGGAGCCACAACCACCTCAGCGTAGTTCTCGGTGATCAGCCGGGCTGTCTCGATATCAACAGTCCGGTTCAAGGCGATAGCGCCACCAAATGCCGCCACACGGTCCGCCATGTTGGCTTTGTCATAGGCATCGGCGAGGGACTCAGCCCGGGCCGCACCGCATGGATTGTTGTGCTTTACAATGACCGCGCAAGGCGTGTCCATCAAATACCGCATGATGTTGAGGGCATTGTCGGCATCCGTGATGTTAGTTTTGCCGGGATGCTTGCCAGACTGAAGAAGCTCAACATCCGATGCCAGATAACGCCCGGACTGGATACAACTCACCTCGCCAATCGTCAGGTTACCCCCAACCAACTTGAACAGGGCCGCCTCCTGTCCAGGATTCTCCCCATAACGCAACCCTTTGCGGACACCTTCAATTAACCAGGAGACCTTTTCATAGGTAAGCGCCTGCCGCCGACCGCTTTCATCAATAAATGCGATCTCCATGCAGGGCGGGAAATGATCGTCCATGATCGTCTTGTATGCTGACTTGAAGTCGTGTGTGGCCATGCCATGCCTCCTGAAATAGGCCTTGCGCACAGAATGGCTCATCCATCCTGCGCCGCTTGTACGGCTGTTACCATACCCTACTTCCAATCCGGAAACAACAAGACTTACAACCCGTTCGCTCGTTTCGCAGACTCGACGGTATTATAGAGAAGCATGGTGATCGTCATTGGGCCAACACCACCGGGAACCGGCGTGACCATGCTGGCTTTCTTCATGCACCCATCAAAATCCACATCGCCAACCAGACGGAACCCCTGTTTCTTGGTAACGTCGTCCACCCGGTTGACTCCGACATCAATGACCACAGCACCTTCCTTGATCATGTCGGCCGTCACGGTGTTCGGCCGCCCTGCCGCTGCGATCACAATATCCGCCTGACGTGTGAAATAGCCAATGTCCTTGGTCCTCGTGTGGCATACAGTGACCGTGGCGTTGGCGCTCTTGCCCTTTGCCATCAACATGTTGGCCAACGGCTTACCGACAATGTTGCTACGCCCGACAATCACAACATGCGCCCCTTCAATCGGTACGCCGCTCCTCGCAAGCATCTGCACCACCCCATGCGGCGTACATGGCAAAAAGGCCTCTTCCCCGACCACCATTCGCCCGACGTTCATTGGATGGAAGCCGTCAACATCCTTGTCAGGATCAATGGTCAGAAGCACCTCGCTCTCATCCAGATGCTTCGGCAGCGGCAATTGAACCAAGATGCCGTTGATCCTGGGATCAGCATTCATCTTCTTGACCAGTGTAATCAGACTATCTTGGCTGGTCGTCGCAGGAAGACGGTTGTCATCCGAGAAAATACCAATTTCATGACAGGCTGTTTCCTTGGCTGTGACGTAGGATCGTGACGCCGGATCATCGCCGACAAGGATGACGCCAAGACCGGGAATAATCCCCTTTTCCTTCATGCGTCTTATCTCCACCGCCAACTCGCCTCGAATCGTCGCCGCTATCGCCTTGCCATCAATAATACTCGCCATCATTAGTCACCCTCTTCCTTTTTCAGTGTACTGCTTT
>JBIJCW010000002.1:0-42338 GCA_044344495.1 Kiritimatiellia bacterium
GTGTCTTGTGCGCCACTCTTAGAACAAACCCCGAACCCTGCCCGTCTTCACGTCAATGTCGATGTTGGTGAACGCCGGTTCTGAAGCCATCCCTGGCATTAGCTTAATGTCACCCGCCACCGGCACCACAAAACCGGCTCCACGGTAGATCAGGATGTCACGGATCGGCAAGGTCCATCCCTTGGGCCTCCCCTTCAAGTCCGGGTCGTGCGACAAGCTCAGATGGGTCTTGACCATGCAAGTCCCCAGCTTTGCCGTTTCAGGATCCGCCTCGAACCGTTTTGCCTTTTCAAGGGCCGTCTCGCTGTATGAAACACCATCTGCCCCGTAAATCTCCTTGGCTATCCTCTCGATACGCACCCGCAACGGAGTGTCAAGCTCGTAGAGGAATTTGAAATTCTGCTTTTCCTCTGACGCCGTCACAACTGCCTCAGCCAACTCGCGCGCACCTTCGCCGCCTTTCAACCAGTGTTGCGACAGTGCCACATACGCTCCATGCGCCTCCGCAACCTTGCGAATCAGGGCCACTTCACTGGCCGTATCCGTGTGAAACCCATTGATACACACCACTGGACGAACTCCGCTCTTCTTGACGATATCAATATGCGCCAGCAGGTTCTCGCACCCCTTCTCAAGAAGCCCAAGGTTTTCACGCGTATACGCCTCATCAAGCCGCACTCCCGGTTTTACCGCCGGACCACCCCCGTGCATCTTGAGCGCCCTGATGGTCGCTACCACAACCACGGCGCTTGGCTTGATCCCGGAAACACGACACTTCAGATTCCAGAACTTCTCAAAGCCAATATCAGCCGCAAACCCGCTTTCCGTCACATGGTACTCGGCCAGCCGAGTGCCAAGCTTATCGGCAATGATGGAGCTTTGCCCAATCGCAATGTTGGCAAAGGGTCCGGCATGAACAAAAATCGGCTGCCCCTCAATCGTCTGTAGCAAGTTCGGATTGATGGCATCCACAAGCCATGCGGCCATGGCTCCATCCACCTTCAGATCCGCAGTGGTAATTTCTTTGCCGCTTGTGTCATAGGCCACCACCATTTTAGCCAACCGGTCCCGCAAATCAGCAAGATCGCTGGCAACCGCCAGAATGGCCATCACCTCACTACCCACCGAAATCTGGAAGCCAGACTCCATCTCGAATCCATCCATCTTGCCGCCACGTCCGATGATGATGTTTCGCAGACTCTGCGCGCACAAATCAATGCACCACTTGATCGCCACTCTCTTGGGGTCAACATTCAACCTGCGAATGCCCGTACGGGCCAGCCGCACATCATCATAGTTGCGCTCGTGCTGCATCCGCGATGTCAGGGCCACCATCGCCAGATTGTGGGCATTGGTGATGGAGTCGATATCGCCAGTCAACCGGATGGAGAACGGAGCTAGGGGAATGCACTGGGCCAAGCCACCCCCAGCCGCAGACCCCTTGATGTTGAATGTCGGTCCGCCACTGGGTTGCCGGATGGCACCCGTCACAGTCTTGCCAATCTTGCCAAGACCCTGAACCAGACCAATCGTCGTGGTCGTCTTGCCTTCACCAAGTGGTGTCGGCGTAATAGCCGTCACATCAATATACTTCCCGGTCGGAAAGTCCTTGATCCGCTCCATGACCATGCGCTGGTCCACCTTGGCAAGATTCCGCCCCATGGGGATTACTTCATCCGGTAGCAACCCCAATTCCGCAGCCAACTTCGAAATCGGCTTCATGTAGGGCTCCGCTGCCTCCGCGATCTGCCAATCCTTCATCTGGGTCGGATCTAACGTTAACTTGCTCATTTTCGTTTCCTTTCCTTCACGCTTCGTTACAACACGCCTACTCGGCGCCTAGACGACCTTCCCTGTGCGCGCTGATGTACTCCGCCCCGAACAGGTCTTCACCCGTCAACAGCGCCTTTGCCAAACCGAATGCTTCAGTGGTCGTATCCACCCCGGCAAGAATCTTGCTGTTCATCTGTAGCGGATCTAAAATTCCGCTATCAGCCCCGGCTTCGACGGCCAACCATGTAAACACCTGATTGATGAGCTTCCGTCCGGGCATACCAAACGAAACATTGCTCAATCCGCCAGTCACATGTATCGCGATCCCATACTGATGCCTTAGGGCAGAAACCGCATCAAGAAATCCCTTGGCATTATTGGAGTCGGTGGCAATCGGGAAAACTAGGGGATCAATATAAACATCGCCACCACGAATCCCAGCCGCCTCCAACTTTGGCATCAACCGCGAAATATTGGCCAACCGCTGCTCGGTATCGGCAGGCAGATCCTTCTCGCCAGCCGCCGAGGCAATCACAACCGCTTTGAATTCGGCGGAAACACCAATCGCATCCTGACGCTCCAACGACACAGAGTTAACCATGGGACGCCCGCGCGCTACATCACAAGCCACCAGCCCTGCCCTCAAAATCGCAGGATTGGAAGAATCAATACTCAGGGACAGTCGGCTACTCTCTTGGATCACCTTCGCGACCCATTGGATTGCACGGCACCGCTCGTCGATATCCGTGCTGAATTCATCAACATTAACATCCAGAAATGACGCATCGGAGGATTCCTGGCGCATTGCTAAATACCGAAGGTAGTCCGAACCAGCAACTTTTCCGGCACTATCACCATGCAACCCCTGCCAAACGGCAACAGCACAATGCTTGACCTTCCCATTCTCCCAGTCAGCCGTTCTAAGAAACACATCGGGAATTGGCAGGAAACGAGTATCGCCCTTGCCACCATACACAATGGCATACCCACCCTTTTCCATTGGCTTCACGAAATTCCCGCCAACTTTATAGACGCTCGTACAATGAATATTCTCACCAACTACGATCAACTTTTTCATCTTTGCTCCCCGCTTTAAAAAGTTTCTTGGTTTCTCCTAACCCCGTTTTCAATCCTCGTCAGTACCCGCCCAATGGCCATAATGTGCTCCGGCGTAGTGCCGCAACACCCACCGATGATCGCAGCACCTGCCTCAACAACGCCCGGAATCCATCCGGCTGTTACCTCCGGTGTTTCGGGAAAGACATCCACACCCTTCACGCTCACCGGTAAGCCGGCATTGGCCTGAACCATGATCGGCACTCCCGCGACGGCCTTTCGCATCGCCTTAACAATCGCCACCATCTGCTCCATCCCCTGTCCGCAGTTCGCGCCGACAATATGGGCACCAGCCTCTACGGCCGCACAAGCCGCGTCCGCTGGCGTTACGCCCATCATCGTATGGTACCCACCATCGGCTGTGTGCTGGAAAGTGAAGGTAGCAATAATCTCCAGGGATCCCTGTTCCCGTGCCGCCTTGATCGCCAAACATGCCTCATCAATATCGGACATGGTTTCAATACACACCGCATCCGCACCTCCAGTCGCCAACGCAGCAACCTGCTCTTGAAACGCTTCAAAGAGTTCACCCTCAGTGACATCTCCCATCAAAAGCATCTTCCCCGTTGGCCCAACTGAGGCAATCACGTGACACTCCCGACCGGCCGCTTCGCGCGAAATTTCCGCCGCCACCCTGTTCAATTCCTCCACGCGATACTGAAGCCCAAAATAGTCCAGCTTGAACCGTGTCCCTCCAAAGCTGTTCGTTTCAATCATGTCACAGCCCGCTTCCACATAACGGCGCGCCACATCCAGCACCTCGTTGCGATGCTCAACACACCACAACTCCGGACACTCCCCGGCCTTGAGACCCTTTCGCTGAAGAAAGGTCCCCCACGCCCCATCCGAGAGCAGCAACTCACCTTCATGTACTCGTTGAACTATTCTCTTCACTAGCTCCCTCGCTGATGATGCAAACACTACACAGTCTGCGTTATGGTTTATATTATTCTTGTAGTTTCTGGCTTTCTTATAGCATAGTCTGGCACCGTGAATGCCCAATCACTCAGTGATAAACTGTCTAATGTTCTGGAAACCATTGGCCAAATCTCCGGTCAGGGGACAGTCTACCATGGACTCCATGACCAAGTCATGCTGACCAATGGGAAAGTCTGCGTCTTTTGCCGCCATGCCCTTAACCATCCCATCGCAGCCCCCCTATGCCGTTACTCCTGCTGCAACGCCACCGTTGAAGCCATGACCTCCGGTGAGCCCTCATTCTACCAATGCTGGACCGGACTTATGTTCGTCACAGTTCCTGTTGCCCCGCAAAACCGCTGTTCCGGCGGAATAACGTTGGGCGGGTTCTACACCCCGGAGCAACACCAAGACATTCATGAATCCCTCTCTCAAGCCCTCAGTATGTGGCCAGCCATCGACCCGAAGCCCTTTCTGTCTAATCTGAAAACCCTTCGTCCCATTACCACCAGTGCCTTACGCGGACTCGGACGTCTCGCCATGGAAACCACGTTTTCCTGCGGATTAAACTCCAGTACCTACTTCCGCGCCCAGAACGACAGATACCTCCAGCAGTGCCGCATCGCCGAAGCCTTCGCTGATCTCCGCTCACAGAAAGTCTCGACGCCGGATATTCTTGGCGACACCTACCAACTGGTTTCCTTCCTAAGCCATGACGACCAAACCAGCGCCATGGAATTTGTATCGCGTTATCTCGCCAAACTGCTCCTGGCCAGCAATTGGGATCTCATCAAGCTGAAAGCCCATGCCCGCACACTTCTGGCTGTGATTACCAGTCACGATATTCTAAACGGTACCCCTTGGGCCGTTGCCACCAGTCGTGAATTGCGCCATATGGTTCGCTTGGAACATGCCAACAGCACCGAGGAAACCTGCCATGAAGTGGCAGACTGGGTTCATCAGCACTTTAACCGGTCGAGCCGAATCCTTCCCGATGGGCGTAGCCTTGGCGACCGAGTGCTGGACTGGATGCAGACCCATTATCAGGAACCCGCCACACTCACGGTCGCCGCCAAGGCCATTGGCATCAGCGTCTCCACACTGGTGCATCGCCTGCCGGCCGAGACCGGCAAGACCTTTAAACAACTTCTCTTGGAAATCCGAACGAGTGAAGCCAAGAAACTTCTAGCTACCAGTTCACTCGAGATCAGCGCAGTGGCAGGACACTGCGGATTCTTCGACCAAAGTCACTTTACCCGCGAGTTTAAGCGCTCCATCAACCTGACACCGGGGCAGTTTCGAAAATTGCTCGCGGTACCAGAGAATGCTTTGCGCTCTCCCAACAAACGTAGCCTCGATGATCCTGAAACAACCAAGCCCTCTTGTCCCGGATAGTGACCGGAATGAGCCACTCCTGCACGTGACTAGCCGTAAACAACACTTCGCCTAGTATCCTCCACCATTCTGCAACAAAAAAACCCGCCGTTGTTCACGGCGGGTTTCCAGTTTATTCCCTGCGAACAGGAAAAGCCCTTACCCCTCCTTCTTCTCGTCCGCTCCCTTTTCCTCAGTCGCTGGGGATTCATCCGCCTTCGCCTTCCGGCGCTTATCCACTGCCGACAAATCCACCCACTCCAAAACCACCATTTCAGAAGCGTCCCCGCCCCGCTGCCCAATTCGAACAATTCTGGTGTAACCGCCTTGTCGGTCCTTGTACTGCGGCGCAATCGCCTCGAAAAGCCGGTCAACATGCTTGCGATGCCTGAGTACACTCAAGATCTTCCGCTTGGCACTAAGCAAATCCTCAGGTTTCCCTGACGCGAGCGCCTTCTTGGCTGTCGTCACAACTTTTTCAGCCAGCATTCTGGTCTGCTTGGCCTTTTGGATCGTCGTCTGGATCCTCTGTTCCTGAATGAAGTTGCTCACCAGTGAACTGAGCAAGGCCTTCCGCGCTTCCGCAGAACGGCCCAGTTTCACGCTGTTCTTCATGTGTCGCATATCTGACTCCCAGCATCCACTCGCCGCCCCGTTAACGCTCCGGAAACAGGCGATGACTAATATTCATTCGTTGATTAACCCCAACCGCCACAGGCCGCACTTATTCCTTGCCTGCCTCCGGTGTGTTCAGCATTCTTAGAAGTTCATCGTCAAACTTCATTCCAAGGCCCAATCCCAACTCCGCCAGCTTGGCCTTGATCTCATTCAACGACTTCTTTCCAAAATTGCGGTACTTGAGCATCTCCGCCTCGCTCTTTTGCGCCAACTGCCCCACGGTCGTGATATTGGCATTATTGAGACAGTTCGCCGCACGCACACTAAGCTCTATCTCATTTACACTCATGTTGAGGACTTTGACCATCTGCTCGCGCTCAATGTCAACCTGTGTTTCCGTGTCCTCAAATTCCACCACGTTCTTGTCATAATCCACAAAGACGTCAAGATGGTGTCGCAACACCGCTGCCGAAACCGTCATCGCATCATCCGGTGTAATCCGTCCATCCGTCGTCACGTCCATGATCAACTTGTCGTAATCGGTGCGCTGCCCCACCCGCGTGTTCTCCACTGTGAAATTCACACGCTTGACCGGGGAGAAAATCGAATCGATCGGGATACGCCCGATGTCTTGATTGTCTTTCTTGTTCCAGTCCGCGGGACAAAAACCGCGACCTATCTTAATTTCGATGACGGCCTCTAAAACACCATCGGCTGCCAATGTCGCAATATGCTGATCCGGATTCAGAACCTCCACAGTGCCATCGGTCTGAATGTCGCCCGCCGTCACCGCCTTAGCCCCCTTCACCTTCAATGTCAGGTAGCGCGTTTCACGGGACTGCATCCGTAGCAACACCTTCTTTAGATTCAGGATGATATCGGTCACATCCTCAACAACCCCCGGAAGCGCACAAAATTCGTGCGGAGCCCCCTCGATGCGCACAGAAGCAATCGCCGCTCCCTCCAGTGACGACAACAAGACTCGCCGCAACGAGTTTCCGATAGTCCGCCCGTATCCAACTTCCAACGGTTCGGCAACAAACCGGGCAAACGTTGTGGTAGCAGACCCGTCATCCTTGACCAGCCGCTTCGGCATCTCGAACTTGCTCAATCTGATTGGCATAATTCAACCCTTCCCAATAAAGAACTACTCCCGCATCAGCGGGCTGCTGTTACATTTTGGAGTACAACTCCACAATCAACTGTTCGTTAACAAACGGCGCGATCTCTTCCTTGGTCGGCACGCGCAGGACTTCGCCTCGCAGATTATCCTTATCCAGCGTCAGCCAAGACGAAAGCTCACGGCTCTGGGCATCCAACGTCCGCTTGACAGCGTCCTGACTAACCTTACGCCCTTTGACATCGATCCGATCCCCCGCTTTAAGACACATCGAAGGGACATCCGCACGGCGTCCATTCACTGTTACATGCCCGTGCAACACAAGTTGCCTCGCAGTACGCCGACTTGGCGCAAATCCGAGCCGGTACACCAAATTGTCCAATCGCATCTCCAGCAACTGCAGCAACATCTCGCCGGTTACGCCACGCTTTCGCAAAGCACGCTGAAATACCAACTTGAACTGGCCTTCCTGTAACCCGTAGAATCGGCGCAAGCGCTGTTTTTCACGCAACTGCACCCCGTAGTCCGACTTCTTCGAAGGACGCGCCCCGTGTACGCCGGGGGCAGGACGCCCTGTTTCAATCGGACACTTTGCCATCCGGCAACGATCACCCTTCAAGAAAAGCTTCATACCTTCGCGGCGACAAAGCTTGCAGGCTGGCCCTGTATATCTACCCATTCGAATTCTCCTCTTAGTTCAAAATCGCTTGCCGTTACACGCGTCGACGTTTCCGAGCCCGACATCCATTGTGCGGCATCGGCGTCACATCCTTAATTAAAGTCACATTCAGTCCCGCTGACTGCAAGGCTCGTATCGCCGATTCGCGACCCGCACCCGGCCCCTGGACTCGCACTTCAACTTCCTGCATACCGCGCCCCACGGCCTGCCGCGCCACTTCTTGCGCCACAACACTGGCAGCAAAGGCCGTGCTCTTCCGCGATCCCTTGAAACCAGCTCGGCCCGAAGTACTCCAGGCAATAACGCCACCTTTGCTATCCGTCACAGAAATGATCGTATTGTTGAACGTCGCGCGAATATGAACCACGCCAAATGGCACCACACGCCCGCCGCGCACGCGGCTCTGCCGCACCGGTTTGGATCCCTCCGCACCTGTCCCCTCCGTCGCGGGCACTTTGTTGTCAACTACCGGCGATCCTGCGTCACCCTGTCCCGCTTTTTCTTTTACTTCAGCCATGGCAAATCCGTACCTCTCTGTAACCTCTCGTGATCCTTATCCTCACTTTACTGCTGCGCGAGCTTCCTTCCCGCGAACCGCACCCACGGTGCGACGCGGCCCCTTCCGGGTCCTGGCATTCGTGCTGGTCCGCTGTCCGCGCACCGGCAACCCGCGCTTATGCCGGATACCCCGGTAACTGCCAACGCTGATCAAACGACGAATGTTCTGAGCCACTTCACGACGCAGATCACCCTCGATTCGATACTCCCCCTGCAGCACATTGATGATGCGAGCCAATTCTTCGTCGGATAACTCATCCGCCCGCTTGGCAGGATCGATCTTCGCCTTCGCCACGACTTCCAGCGCCGTGGTCGGTCCAATCCCGTACAAATATCGCAATGAATATGCAATCTGCTTCTTGCCGGGTATTTCAACACCTAATATTCTTGGCATGAAAACGCTCCTCAACCTTGTCGCTGTTTGTGGCGCGGATTAGTGCAGATCACCCGCACAACACCCCGTCGGCGCACAACTTTACATCGTTCACAAATTCTCTTGACCGAACTTCTGACCTTCATCCGCTGTCTCCATTCCAAAAAGAGTCCGCCAAGTTACCAGTCGCTTGTCGCACTGTCCACATCAAAAAACACTCACCGCACCCACCTGGGTAGGCGCGCCTTCTCCGATCGTCAGGATCTCCGGCCCTTCCTCACCAACCGCCACCGTATGCTCAAAGTGCGCCGATGGTTTCCGATCAGCCGTCAATACCGTCCATCCATCCTCCTGAACCTCCACCGCAAAACCACCCATGTTCACCATGGGCTCGATGGCCAGTGTCATCCCTGCCTTTAACTTTGGTCCCCGTCCTGGGGCGCCATAGTTCGGAATCTGCGGCTCTTCGTGCATCTTCCGCCCGATCCCATGGCCTACAAAATCCCTCACCACCGAAAACCCGGACTGCCTGGCCGTCCGCTCGATGGCATGCGAAATATCCGAAATCCGCTTCCCAACCCGCGCCATGCTGACCCCTTCAGCAAGCGCCTGCTCTGTCGCCTTCACAAGCCGCACCACATCAGGATCCGTCACGCCAACCATCACTGTCGTCGCGGTATCCCCAACAAATCCATCAAGGACAACACCAACATCAATGCTTACGATCTGCCCAAGCTCAATCCGCCGGTCGCTCCGAATCCCGTGCACCACTTCAGCATCAATGGAAATACATATGTTTCCAGGATATCCGTGATATCCCAAAAAAGCACTACGCCCTCCCACTGCCTCAATCAGCCCAGCCGCCCGGTCATCCAGCCACTTCGTACTCACGCCGGGCGTCACCAACCTCGCCACCTCATCCCGCACTAAAGCTGCCGCCCGCCCACTCACGCGCATCCGCTTCAATTCATCGCGGCTCTTAATGACGATCATGTGCAGCTCAGCGGTTCTGCCACACGCAGGATTTCCGCCACCGCTTCATGCCGGGATCGCGCGGAATCCACCCGCACCAGAATGCCCTTCTTGTCATAGAACGAAATCAAACTTTCCGTCTGCTGCGTATATACATCCAGCCGATTCAGAATCGTGGCCTCCTGATCATCCGCGCGCTGATAAAGCACACCGCCGCAAATATCGCACACCCCTGCCTGTTTCGGCGGGATATTGATCACATGATATCCTTGGCCACACTGACGACACACCCTGCGCCCTGTCAATCGCGCCATCAATAAATCCCTTGGCGCCTCCAGAAGAAACACAAAATCCACCTTGGAACTTCGCCGCCCCAGACTCTCGTCCATCAGACGAGCTTGCGCCAACGTGCGAGGAAAACCATCAAACATGTAGGCGTCATCTCGTTGCCCACGGTCCAACCGCTCTTCCACCAGTTTGATAATGACATCGTCCGGAACAAGTTCACCGCGTTTCATGAACGCTTCGGCTTGTTTCCCAACCGCAGACCCCGCCTTGACAGCTTCCCTCAACATGTCTCCAGTGGAAATGTGAACAAACGGACACGCCCCCCGAATACCTTCGGCGATCGTCCCCTTTCCCGCGCCGGGCGCCCCGAGTAGAATAATCGTTTTCACAACTGCATTTCCCTCACCGCCTGAACACCGTCAGCGCCGCCCGCGCAAACGCCCCTTCTTCAGAAATCCATCGTAATGTCGCATTAACAGGTGCGACTCGATCTGCCGCATCGTGTCCAGCATCACGCCTACAATAATCAGCAGGCTGGTCCCGCCAAAAAATGACGCCACAAGCCATGGCACGCTGAATTGCCGACTCATTACCGTTGGAATCACGGCGATCACGGTCAGAAAAACAGCACCAGCCAGCGTAATCCGAGTCATGGTCGAATCCAGAAACTCTGCGGTAGGACTGCCGGGCCGAATCCCCGGAACGTACCCACCATACTTTTTCAAGTCATCTGCAATTTGCACGGGGTTGAACTGCGTGGCAACCCAGAAGTAGGAGAAGAACAGGATCATGATGCCGTAAAGAATCAGATAAAGGCCGGTGTCCATCGTCAATGCATCGGCTAGCCGCTGCGCAAAATCAAAATGGATCTCCCTTAAGATAATCGCGGGGAACATCAGAATCGATTGCGCAAAAATAATCGGCATAACGCCTGAATAGTTAACCCGCAACGGCATATAGGTGCTTTGGCCGCCATATACTTTCCGTCCGACAACCCGCTTGGCATACTGGATCGGAATCTTCCGCTGACCCTGCGTCAACGCTATGGTCCCCGCAACCACAAGGAACAGCATGACAAGCAATCCAACCAGATAAAAAGGCGAAAATTGCCGCGAACCATCCTCGGCAGCCCGGAACATGTGCGACATCGCAAGTGCAGCAGCCGGTAAGCGGCTCACAATACCCTCGGTGATAATCAACGAAATACCGTTACCGATGCCCCGCTGCGTAATCTGCTCACCAAGCCACATGATTAGCATCGTGCCCGTTGTCGTGGTAAGAATGGTCATCAAACGGAAACCCCATCCGGGATTCATGACGATCTGCCGCGTGATCCCCAATACCTCCGGATTTTCCAGTGTGCGCGCCAAGGCATACCCCTGAATGAGACACAGAAATACAGTCAAAAGTCTTCCGTACTGCGTGATCTTCTGGCGCCCGGAATCCCCCTCACGGGCCAGACGACCAAGGGCAGGAACAATCGCCGTCAACAACTGCAGGATGATGGACGCACTTATGTAGGGCATGATGCCTAGGGCACCCACCGCGCAATTGCTCATCGCGCCGCCACTGAACATATCGATCAACCCAAGGAACCCGCCCCCCACGCGACTCTGGATATCATGAATCACCTCCTGCAAAGCCACGGCATCCACACCAGGGGTCGGGACATTTGCCACAAGGCGACAAATGAAAATAAGTCCCAACGTGAAGAGGATTCGCGCCCGCAATTCCGGGATTCTAAAACTATTCGTGAATGCCGATAGCATGGTAAATGGATTCCTAAGCCTTGGTGATCACTTCGCAACTCCCACCAGCGGCCTCGATCTTGGCCTTCGCCTCCGCACTGAACGCATTGGCTTTCACGATTAGCTTCTTGCTTAACTTGCCGCCACCCAGGACCTTGATTCCATCAAAACTGCCTTTTGCCAAACCCCGGGCCTTCAGCACCTCCGGCGTGACCTCGGCTCCATTCTCAAAGACATCCAGCTGAGCCACGTTGACCGGAAGATACTCCCTGCGACTGATGTTCGTGAACCCCCGCTTTGGAATTCGGCGAATCAGACGCATCTGCCCGCCCTCGAACCCCAACTTATGCTTATGTCCCGAACGCGCGTATTGGCCCTTATGCCCTCGCCCGGAAGTCTTGCCCAAACCGGAAGCCATGCCACGTCCAAGACGCTTCTTCGTCTTCCGGGCTCCCGGTGTATTCTTCAATGAATGCAGATTCATGTTTCCCTACCCATTTCCTAACCCAGTAATTCCCGTTTAACCACGGGCGGCCACAATGGCCTCATGCGACCGCAACTGCTCCAGAGCATCCACAGTGGCTTTCACCACGTTTACCTTATTGCCACTACCAAGGGACTTCCCAAGAATGTCATGCACGCCTGCCAATTCCAGAACCGCGCGCATACCGCCCCCGGCAATAACCCCGGTACCAGCCGATGCCGGCTTCAGAAGCACATAGCCCCCGTCGCACTGCCCCGTCACCTGATGCGGAATGGTCCGGTCCTTCAACGTTACCTGGAACATATTCCTCCGCGCAATGTCGCCACCCTTTCGAATGGCATCGGCCACTTCATTGGCTTTGCCAAATCCATACCCGACCATGCCTTGACGATTGCCAACCACCACAATCGCGCTGAAACTGAAACGGCGGCCACCCTTGACCACCTTCGCGCAACGATTGACAAACACCACGCGTTCCTCAACATCCGAAGACGACGCCGACCCGCTTTCACCCATCGATCGTACTTTTGTCACTGCAGTCTGCCCTTTCATAGCTTGGCCGGCCTAAAACTTAAACCCGGCTTCACGCACCGCGTCCGCAATCGCCTTGACACGCCCGTGATACTTGAACCCACCCCGGTCAAACACGATTTCCTGAATGCCTATCTGCTTGGCTAATTCCGCCACCCTCTGACCAACCACTTTTGCACCTTCAAGGTTCTTGTGTCCTGATCCATCTTTCCCGGATGAAGAGACCGCCGCCAGCGTCTTCGACGCCTCGTCGTCAACAAGCTGCACATAAATGTGCTTATTCGAAATCATGACACTCAATCGCGGTCGCGTCGCTGTGCCACTGATGCTCTTGCGGACCCGCGCATGCCGTCGCTGCCGCCCGATCTTCCTGTCAACTGTCTTCATAGGTTAGGCCACCGTCTTCCCGGCCTTGCGCCGTACATGTTCACCCTTATACCGGATCCCCTTACCCTTGTAAGGTTCCGGCGGATAGAAGGAGCGCATCCGCGCTGCCACATCACCAACCTGCTGCTTATCGGCCCCGCTGACGCTAATGATGCTTTCCTTGACCGCCAGGTTAATCCCCTTCGGTGCCAGAAATTCCACCGGATTGGAGTAACCAATCGTCATCGTGATCTTGCTACCCTGCACCGCCGCACGGAACCCGACCCCTTGCAGTTCAAGATCAATCGAATACCCCTTCGACACGCCTTCCACCATGTTGGCGATAAGGCTGCGCCCTAGTCCATGCCGACTACGCCCCGCTGCTGTATCCTCGTCAGCCACGACCAGCACAGCACCATCCTTTACTGACGCCTGGATCAACTCTGGCAGCGCCATCGTCAACTCGCCCTTGGGCCCCTTGACCGACACACGCCGCCCGTCCACCTGAACGGTCACGCCTGCCGGGATAGCCACCGGTTTCTTGCCGATTCTTGACATTCTCGTCCCCTGTTTAACACCTGTTTCAGATCAAGGCCTTCAAGGCTTCAATCCTGCTCTATCCAAGTGGAAGGCGTTCACCTACCAGATCTGACAGAGCAACTCTCCTCCCACACGCTTCTGGCGCGCCTCCGTATCCGTCATAACTCCGGATGGCGTACTCAAGATCGCCACTCCCATTCCACCCAGCACCCGGGGAATCTTATCAAACCCCACATACCGGCGTAACCCGGGCCGACTGATTCTCCGCAGCCCCCTGATGACGGGCTTCCGATCAGACCCATATTTCAGGGAAATCTGCAGGGTCTTCCGGATCCCTTCGCCTTCGACAGCGACATCCCGGACGTAACCCTCCCGCTTCAGAATCACGGCAATTTCATTCTTAAGTATCGAATGATCAACCTCGGCCGTCTTCAAACCTGCCGATGACGCATTCCGAATACGGTTCAACATGTCACTAATTGGATCCGACAAACTCATAGTCTCTCCATTTCACCAGCTCGCCTTAATCACTCCGGGGATCATGCCATTCGAGGCCAATTCCCGGAAACATATGCGGCATACCTGGAACTTGCGCATGTAAGCATGTCTTCGTCCACAGCGCTTGCAGCGGTTATAGCGACGCGCACTAAACTTCGGTGTGCGACTCGCCTTGACTTCCTGTGATATCTTGGCCAAACCTGATTCCTCCTGACGTGAACTACTTCTGCGACTTCGCAAACGGAATACCCAGCAGCGTGAGCAACTCGCGCGCGCGCTTATCCGTCGCCGCCGACGTGACCAGTGTCACGTTCATGCCTTGCACTTTCTTACACTTATCCGGATCAATTTCGGGGAAAATCGTCTGCTCCTGCAACCCAAACGTGTAACTTCCTCGCCCATCAAACCCTTTCGGGCTCAACCCGCGAAAATCACGAATTCTCGGTAGCGTCGCATGAATGAGCCTCTCTAGAAACTCATACATCATCGCCCCCCGGAGCGTCACCTTGGCCCCCACCGGCATTCCTTGCCGAAGCTTGAAATTCGAAATGCTTTTCTTAGCCTTGGTGATCACCGGCCGCTGCCCAGTAATAGTCGCCAAGTCTTCCGAAACAGCCTTAATCGCATCCTTCTCCACAGAGGCGTTAAACCCCATGTTCACCGCCACCTTGAGTAACCGGGGAACATCCATCACGTTCTTACATCCCAGCGACTTCATCAGCGCCGGCACAATCTCACTCTTGTACTTTGCCTTAAGTCCAGTCATAGACCACCTTATGCGTCAAACGCCTGACCGCACCGCTTACATTTACGAACACGCTTCCCACCCTCGACCGCACGCTGGGCACGCACCGCCTTCTTGCACTGCGTACAGAACAACATGAGATTCGCCACCGCAATCGATGCCTCTTTGCGCACAATCCCACCCTGCGGATTGTCCTGCGTCTTGCGCACGTGCTTCGTCGCCAGGTTGACACCCTCCACAACCGCCCGGCCAGTCTTGGCGATCACCTGCAGGACTTTCCCCTGCTTGCCGCGATCGCGCCCCCGTTGTACCATTACAATGTCATTACGTCGGATATTCATGATCACAGCACCTCAGGCGCCAGCGAAATGATTTTCATGTAATTCTTTTCCCGGAGCTCGCGCGCCACCGGCCCAAAAATACGTGTCCCCAGCGGATTAAGCTTCTCATCCACCAGCACCACGGCGTTATTGTCAAACCTCACAGTGGAGCCATCCGGACGCCGGATCGGCTGCGATGTCCTGACGATGATCGCCCGGCACACCTGCCCTTTCTTGACCATGCCCGCCGGCTGCGCCTCTTTGACGGCAACGCGTATCACGTCGCCAATATGTGCATAACGCTTCCGCTGCCCAATCAACCGGAAACAACGCGCTTTGCGTGCGCCCGTGTTGTCCGCTACATCAAGATTTGTTTCTTCCTGAATCATGGTCTTTCTTCCATGTTATTGGCCACGAGCCGACTCCAAAATCTTGATCAGGCGCCACCGCTTCAGCTTGCTGAGCGGCCGCGTCTCCGTGATCTCGACCCTGTCGCCAACCTTGGCCTCGTTTTTTTCGTCATGTGCATGGAACTTCTTGTACTGCTTCATCTCCTTGCCATACAAGGGATGCCGCTTCTTCAGCTCCACGCGAACCACAATCGTCTTCTGCATCGCGGCGCTGACCACAACGCCCGTACGCTCTTTGCGAAGCCCGCGCTTATTTTCAGTGTCTGCCATAATGATCAACCCCGCTGACTTTTTCGCTCGCTGGCAACTGTCTTGGCCCTGGCGATATCCCGCCTCAAACTGCGGATCCGGGACGGCTGCTCGACCTGACTCGCCGACTTACGAATATTCAGAGCCCGCAACTCCCGCTGCATGTCCGAACATTGCTGATCCACTTCAACTCCACTCAATTCTCTCAATTTAGCGGCCTTCATGGCTCACCGCATCCTTCGTTTTTAAGGCCCCTTACCGGTGCCGCTTCACAAACATCGTCCGGATCGGCAACTTCGCCGCTGCAAGCCGTAGCGCTTCCCGCGCCATCACCTCCGGAACACCGTCAATTTCAAAAAGCATGGTTCCAGGCAACACCACCGCCACCCAGAATTCAGGCGCTCCCTTACCTTTTCCTTGCCGAGTTTCAAGCGGCTTCTTGCTCACCGGCTTGTCGGGGAAAATCCTCATCCACACCTTGCCGCGTCGCTTCATGTGCCGGTTCATCGCCACACGGCACGCCTCGATCTGCGTCGCTTTCACCCAGGCCCGATTCAAAGCCTTCAACCCATACTCACCAAACGCCAGCGTATTCCCCGTTTGGGCATCACCGCGACGGGATCCACGCTGCACCATCCGGTGCTTCACACGCTTAGGCATAAGCGGCATTCGATCGTCCCCTTACTGCCTTTTCCGGCTCTTCCTTGTCCTTGCAAATCCACACCTTGACGCCGATTTTCCCGGCCGTCGTATGCGCTTCGGCAAAACCATACTCAATGTTCGCACGAAGCGTATGCAGGGGTATCGTCCCCTCCTTATACCACTCTGTACGAGCCAACTCAGAACCACCAAGTCGTCCTGCCACCTTGATGCGAACCCCCTTGACACCAAGTTCCATAGCCATCTTAATCGCGCGCTTCATGGCGCGACGGAACGAAACTCGCCGCTCCATCTGCACAGCCACACCCTCGGCGACCAACTGTGCGTTCGTATCAGGGCTGCGTATCTCCCGGATCTCAAGGTAGACATCCTTCCCGCTCATTTTCGTGATCTCTTCACGAATGCGGTCAAGATCCTGACCTTTCCTTCCGATCACCACACCAGGCCGGGCTGTGCATATCGTCACGCGTACTCGGTTCGCGTAGCGTTCAATGATAATGTCCGCTACTGCCGCTGCCTCCAGCCGTTTCTTTACCAGATCGCGAATCTTGAGATCTTCGATCAGCATTGTCCCGAAGATCTTCTTGTCAGCAAACCACCGCGATTTCCACGCCTTGCTGACCGCGATCCGCAGTCCAATAGGATTGGTTTTCTGTCCCAAAACGTCGCTCCTTTCCAATCGTCCGGCTTAGGGCCGGCTACTTTTCGTCCGTCAACACTATTGTAATATGGCTGGTCCGTTTCCGGATCCGGCTCACCATTCCCCGCGAACGCGCCCAAAAACGCTTCATCGCCGGCCCCTCCCCAATGGTCGCTCGCTTGACCGTCAGGTCGTCTGCCGAAAGTTTTGCGTTGTTTTCCGCATTGGCCACAGCCGAACGTATCGTCTTCTCCAACTGTTCAGCCGCCTTCCGCTCGCTAAATTGCGCTATTTTCAGTGCCTGCGCAACAGGCAATCCCTGAATCGCCCGCGCCATGTCCCGCGCTTTCCGCGGCGACATCCGCACATACTTCGTTACTGCTTTAACTTCCATTGCCTTCGCTCCTACTCCTTGGAGCCGGTCGCCAGTACCACCCGGTCTCTTGCCCCGGGGAACTCCCGGCCCGTCCGCTCAATCACCACTCCGGCGATCATCGGACGAACATCGACTATCCTGAGTCTGGCCACCGCTTTCCCCCCGCGCATCGCCGCCAGTTGCATCCCCGGACGCAATCCCTGCCGCCGCCCCGCGTTTACCACAGCCATCCCCAGTTCCTCGTTCACTTCAAGAACACTACATTCTAACTGCGGCATGGCGCCCCGCTCCGACACCTCCGCCGCCATTCCCCACGCCACCTCAAATTCATTCTTGTCAAGCCTCGCCTTCAGTGCGTCTACTTCCGCTTTCGCCACCGCCAGCGACTCTGACAACCATTCCACCTGCCTCCTGAGCCTCTCAACTTCAATCGTTGGCGACTCAGCAGCGGCATCCCGCTCCATAACCACCCAACTCACCACAACCGCCAACACCCACCCCTTGCATCCTCCGCCAAGACGAACGGACCCGGCCATGTTGCGGGTGCTCATGTGGCTTACTTCAATGCCACCGTCTTGTCCGTATGCACACCGTGTTTGCGGAAGATCCGGGTGGGCGCAAATTCGCCCAATCGGTGCCCGACCATATGCTCCGAAATATACACCGGTATGTGCTGCTTCCCGTTGTGAACCGCCACGGTATGCCCGATAAATTCGGGGACAATCATGGAACGGCGTGACCAGGTCTTGATAACCCGCTTTTCGCCGGAACGATTCATCTTCTCGACTCGCTGCAATAGCTTGTCTTCGACGTACGGCCCTTTTTTGAGTGAACGTCCCATGGCTTATTTTCTCCGACTGACAATAAATTTGCTCGACGACTTCCGACCGTGACGGGTCTTCTTGCCCTTGGTCAACTGACCCCAAGGCGTTACCGGATGCCCACCACCCGAGGTTCGGCCTTCGCCACCCCCCATTGGATGATCCACAGGGTTCATCGCCACACCACGAACTGTGGGACGAATCCCAAGCCAGCGTTTACGACCGGCCTTCCCCAGACTGACACTGTCATGATCAACGTTGCCCACTTGCCCTACCGTGGCCATGCAGTTGATGTTGATCAACCTGATCTCACCGGACGGCAGTTTGACATTGGCAAACTCACCCTCGCGCGACATCAACTGAGCTGACTGACCGGCACTGCGTACTAATTGCGCCCCGCCACCGGCCTTCAATTCAATATTATGAACGGCCAAACCGAGCGGAATTTTACTAAGAGGCAAGGCATTGCCGACAATCGGCTCAGCTTCCGGGCCTGACATCACCATGGCACCAACCAAAAGACCCACCGGCGCCAAAATGTATCGCTTTTCTCCATCCTTGTAGTTCAAAAGAGCAATGCGTGCCGAGCGGTTTGGATCATACTCGATCGCGGCCACCTTCGCTGGAATCCCATGCTTGTTCCTCTTGAAATCAATCAGACGGAACTTGCGACGGTGCCCGCCGCCACGATGCCGGACTGTAATCCGCCCAGCCGCATTACGCCCCGCCTTCTTCGACTGCGCCACAGTCAGCGACCGCTCGGGCGTGTTCTTGGTAATATCGTCAAACGCCGACAACTGCGTAAAGCGCAGGCTCGGTGTCGTCGGTTTGAAAGTCTTCAAAGCCATTCGTTACTCCTACTCGAGATCGATCTTATCGCCTTCCTTGAGAGTGACTATCGCCCGCTTCCAGTCAGGCTTCCTCCCGTAGTGAAGCGTGCGCACCCGGCGTTCCTTGCCAAGATAATTCATCGTGTGCACTTTCACCACCTTCACCTTGAAAAAATCCTCAACGGCCTTCTTGATCTCAAGCTTGTTCGCGGTAGGGTCCACCTTGAACAAATACTTGTTCTGCGCAGCCAACTGCGTCCCCTTTTCCGTGATATTGAGCCCCTTGATCGCTGACAATCCGTCTTTCATGCTTTCCTCCCCGTTTCACCCTCGAGACGCGTAAGCAATACATCCATCGCCGCCCGTGTCACGACCGTTGTCGGGTATCTCAATAACTGAAAGGTGCTAACCGTCTGAGCCGTCGTCGCCTCCACCGACCGCAGGTTGCGAACCGCACAGATCAGATTCCGATCCAGCCGATCCACCAAAATCAGCGCGCTTTCCAGACCCATAGACTTCATCACACCTATGGCCACTTTCGTCTTAGGTTCAGCCACGGTCAGTTGATCGACCACACGAATCCGCCCCTCGCGAACCAAATCACTGATCACTCGACGAAAAGCCAAGCGTGCCACCTTCTGCGGCACCGTCTTCTCGTAAGATCGAGGATGCGGCCCATGGGCCACACCACCGCCACGCCACACCGGGGACTGCTTGTAACCAGCTCGCGCCTGGCCCGTTCCCTTCTGGCGCCACGGTTTCTTGCCGCTGCCGGCAACGGCACCCTTGCCAAGCGTCGATGCAGTTCCTGCGCGCTTCCCGGCCTGGTGCGCCACCACCACATCATGCACGGCCTGACTGCCCTTCTTTGTCAACAACTTCTCCGGGAACTCAATTTCCCCGAGAGCAACGCCCTTCATGTCATAGACGGACAACTTGCTCATTTCGCCTGCCCAGCCTTTTTCAGTGCTTTCCGAATCACCACCATCGCCCCTGCCGGACCGGGAACTGCCCCGCATACCAGCAACAAATTCTCAGCAGCGCGCAGTTGAACAACTTTTACGTTCTGCGTGGTTACCTTTACATGCCCCATGTGACCCGGCATCCTCTTCCCCTTGTGAATCCGTCCCGGGAACGAACGGCAACCAATCGAACCTATGCGGCGCTTTGAATGGCCGCCATGGGTCATCGGTCCGCCTCTCATTCCATACCGGCGCACGACACCTTGAAAGCCTCTCCCCTTCGTAATCCCTGTGATGTCCACATGGGATGCCCCTTCCAGAACCGCCGCTGTCACCGCATCTCCCGCCTTCAACGCCTCAGCCGAATCGACACGAAATTCGTGCAAATACTGCTGAGCCACCCCGCCAGAGGCCTTCGCTTCCCCAGCCTCAGGCTTGTTAACGCGGGTCGCCTTCTTCGCCCCGAGACCGATTTTTAGCGCGTCATACCCATCCTGCGCCTTGGTCTTGCGTTGCACAACAACGCAGGGCCCGACTTCAATTACCGTCACAGGAATCTGGTGACCTTCGTCACTGAAGACCCGCGTCATGCCGATTTTTTTTCCAAGTATCCCTTGCATGGCCATCCACTCAGATCTTGATCGTTATATCCACACCCGCCGGCATGTTGAGCTTCTTCAGCTCATCCACCGTCTTTGCCGTCGGCTCCACTATATCCAGCAACCGTTTATGGGTGCGGACCTCAAACTGCTCCATCGACTTCTTGTCGGCATGCACGCTGCGATTGACGCTGTAGCGCTCAATCCGCGTCGGCATCGGAATCGGACCGACAACTCTCGCCCCTGTTCGCTTTGCCGTCTCCACAATGTCGGACACAGACTGGTCCAGCACGCGGTAGTCGTAAGCCTTCAATCGTATTCGTATGCGTTGTTTTTCCATGGTTCCACTCACCGTTCCAAAAGTTTCTGTTGGATTGCCGCCGGCACGACATCAAAACAGGCCGGTTCCATCGTATAACTCGCCCGCCCCCGCGTCAGGGACCGGATGGCAGTCGAATAACCGAAAAGCTCCGCCAAGGGTATTTTTGCGTGAATTACCTGCACGGTCTCCCGTCCGATCATATCATGCACATGACCCCGCCGCGCACTGACATCGTTCAATACGTCGCCAAGGTGCTCCGGAGGTAGAACAATCTCAAGTGACATGATGGGTTCCAGAATCACCGCCGCTGCCGCTTTGGCGGCCGCCCTCAAAGCCATGTTGCCCGCCGTCCGAAACGCCATCTCCGTGGACTCCTGCTCGTGAAAACTGCCGCCCACAATACGCACATGAAGATCAACCAGTGAATAATTAGCCACTACGCCCGTCAGTAGACCATCCCGGATTCCCTCCTCCACGCATGGCCTGAATTCAGTGGGTAGACGGCTCGCCGGTATGGCAAACTCCACATCATTCCCTGTTCCCCGCGCAGCCGGACTCACTTCGATCACCAGCTCGGCATACTGGCGCTGCCCACCAATATCCCGCTCAAACTTATATTCCCCACGGCCCGCGGCGCTAACGCTTTCGCGATACGCCACCATGGGACGACCCGCATTCGCCTGAACCTTGTATTCCCTAAACATCCGGTCTTTCAGGATTTCCAGATGGAGTTCCCCCATGCCGCTCAATAGCGTCTGCCCGGTGTCGCCATCCAGAGAAACCACGCATGTCGGATCTTCAGCTGCCAACGCCGCCAAGGCTTCGTTCAGTTTGTCGCGGTCTGCCTGGGATTTCGGCTCGATGGCCATCGACATCACCGGCTCAGGAAAACGAATACGCTCAAGCTCGACGGGCTGATTCTCCGCGCACAGCGTATCACCTGTAGTGGCCTGCTTGAGCCCAACCACAGCACCGATTTCCCCGGCGTGAATCGTCTCAACCTCCTGCCGGTCGTCGGCATGCAGCAGGACAAGCTTCATCACCCGCTCACGCTTACGCTGGCGCGCGTTGAATACATTCTGCCCTTTCTTCAACTGGCCGGAGTAAACCCTCACAAATGCCATCCGGCCCATGTACGGATCATTCATCAGCTTGAAAACAAGCGCACTCATCGGCGCAAAATCATCGGTCTCACGCGTCACAGCCTCGTGGGTCTTCGGATGAGACCCCTCAACCGGGAGGACGTCCAGAGGCGATGGCAGATAATCCACCACCCCATCTAACAACTGTTGAACACCCTTGTTGCGCAGCGATGACCCCGCTAGAACCGGCGTAATCTTCTGGGCCAGCGTCGCACGGCGCAACCCTTCTTTCAGCACCGCGGCAGGCACATCAGGATTATCAAGATAGGCTTCCAGCACCCCCTCGTCGCACTCCGCCAGACGCTCAATCATTTCCGCACGGGCCTTTTCCGCCTGCACCCCTAAATCGGCAGGGATGGCCGACATCACGATCTTGGCGCCCAGCGACGTGTCGTCATACGTCAGCGCTTCCATCGTCACCAAGTCCACAACCCCCTGAAACTGATCCTCGCAACCTATGGGAATCTGAATCGCAAGCGGCCTCGCCCCAAGCTTTTCACGCATCTGCCGGATTACGGAATTGAAGTCGGCGCCAATGCGATCCATCTTGTTCACGAACGCTAGACGAGGAACATGATACCGATCCGCCTGCCGCCACACGGTCTCCGATTGCGGCTGAACACCACCAACGCCGCAAAACACAACCACGGCACCATCCAAAACCCGCAGCGACCGTTCAACCTCCACGGTGAAATCGACATGCCCCGGGGTATCAATGATGTTGATTTGATGATTCTTCCAGAAACAGGTCGTCGCCGCACTGGTGATCGTAATGCCCCGTTCCTTTTCCTGAGGCATCCAGTCCATCGTGGCGGTACCTTCATGGACTTCACCCATGCGATGCACACGGCCAGCGTAGAACAGAATGCGCTCAGTAGTCGTGGTCTTCCCAGCGTCAATATGAGCAATAATGCCGATATTGCGCAGGTCAGCCAACGGACGGGAACGGTCCGCCGCTTCACGCGAACGAACGTCACCCGCCGAATCAACTTTTCGCTTCTGTTCCAAAATCGTTTCCATTGCCGTTAATGCAGGGCAGACTCTGTCGTGCATCGCACGCCAACGCCTGCCTGTCGTAAACTACCACCTGTAATGTGCAAAAGCCTTGTTCGCCTGCGCCATCTTGTGCGTGTCGTCACGCTTCTTGATGGCGTTCCCCTGTTCAGCATAAGCATCCAAAATTTCCATCGCCAGCGCGCGTCGCATGGGCACCCCCTTGCGTGTCTTCGCATACTGTATGAGCCACCTCATCGCCAGTGCCGCCTGACGATCAGAACTGACCTCCACAGGCACCTGATACGTGGCACCGCCAACTCGCCGCGACTTGACTTCCACCCTCGGTTTCACATTGTCGATCGCCCGAAGCAATACCTCAAGCGGATCGGCATCCACATGCTTTTCCTGGATGACCTTCAAAGCATCGTAAACGATGTTCGTTGCCACCGATTTCTTGCCCACCTTCATCAGGCGGTTGACCAGTCGACCGACCAGCTCACTGCTGTACTTCGGATCCGATTCGACCGCTCGTCGTTGTACTTTACGTCTTCGTCCCATGTTCTTGCGCCGTCCTACGCCTTACTGCTTGGGCATTTTCACGCCATATTTGGAACGGCCCCGGTGCCGTCCGTCCACACCCAGCGTATCCAGAGTACCACGAACAATGTGGTACCGCACGCCGGGCAAATCCTTCACACGTCCACCACGCACAAGCACAACACTGTGCTCCTGCAAATTGTGTCCCTCGCCGGGAATATACGCGGTCACTTCCTCGCCGTTGGTCAACCGTACACGCGCCACTTTCCGCAACGCAGAGTTCGGCTTCTTTGGCGTCTGCGTCTTGACCGACAGACACACGCCACGACGTTGCGGGCAATTCTTCAACGCCGGCGACTTACTCTTGTAGCGGACTTGTTTCCGCCCGTACTTCACCAGCTGGTTAATTGTTGGCATACTCTAATTTCCTCCAATACGCAAAGCGCGCGATGATGCCGAAGCACCCCTTGCTCTGTCAAGCATTATCCAAGAAGTTCCTGAGCTTTCTTCACCGCTTCACTCTCCTGCCTCAGCTCTTCCTCGGGAATCGGCTCCGCCAGCGGCACCAATTTGATGTTGCGGAACATCGGGAATCCGGTCCCCCCTGGAATCAAATGCCCCATGATTACATTCTCCTTGAATCCATACAGCGTGTCCACTCGGCCCAGCGTCGCCGCCTCGGTCAATACACGCGTCGTATCCTGGAAGGATGCCGCAGAAATGAAACTCTCGGTTTCCAGCGCCGCCTTCGTCACCCCTAGAAGCGCCGGAGAGGCCTCTGCTGACCGCTTACCTTCTGCTGCAGCCTTCTGGTTGACTTCCTGGAACGTCTGCTTCTCAACCTGCTCACCCCAGAGGAAGTCCGTATCACCGGGATCGGTAATCCGAACCTTGCGCAGCATCTGCCTGACAATGATTTCAATATGCTTATCGTTGATATCGACGCCCTGCAACCGGTAAACTTCCTGAACTTGGTTCACCAGATATTCCTGCAACTCCTGCGGACCACAGATTTCAAGAATCTCCTGCGGCACCACTGGACCCTCTGTCAACTGCTGCCCCTTCTGAACATAGTCGCCCTTGTAAACAACAATGTGTTTACCCATCGGAATCAAATGCTGCTCCTCGTCGCCCGTCACGGTGTCACGAATAATCAGACTGCGACGCCCTCGCTGGTTCGGACCAAAATCAACCAACCCGTCAATCTTGGCAATCTCCGCCGCATCCTTCGGACGACGCGCCTCAAACAATTCCGCCACACGCGGCAGACCGCCGGTGATGTCCTTCGTCTTGGATTCCTTCCGCGGCGTCTTGGCCAATACTTCGCCAGCCGCCACCTTCTTTCCATCCTTGACCATCACGTGCGCGCCAGCCGGAATGTTGTAAGACGTCGGCTGATCCTTCGTACCTGCGTAGGTGATAACAATCTGGGGATGCAGATCCTCCTTGTGCTCCAGCACCACCGTTCCCATCAATCCCGTCGACTGGTCCACTTCCTTCTTGACGGTCACATTCTCGATGAAACCATGGAAGTGCACCACACCAGGACGCTCGGCTAGGATCGGCACACTGTATGGATCCCATTCAATAAAACTTTGCCCCTTCTTCACTCGCCCGCCGTCCTGCACGCTGATAATCGCACCAATCGCCATGGTATGGCGCTCGACTTCGCGACCAGCATCGTCAAAGACACCCACAGATCCGTTCTTGTTGAGCACCACAAAGTTCCCAAGTCCATTCGTGACAATACGAAGATTGGTGTACTGGATAATACCGTCATGCTTCGCAATAACATGCGGTTGCTTGAAAACCGAACTGGCCGTTCCACCGATGTGGAAGGTCCGCATGGTCAACTGGGTCCCCGGCTCACCGATGGACTGAGCCGCGATAATCCCGACCGCACCCCCTATTTCCACAAGCCGGCCCGTTGCAGGATCACGACCGTAACACTTAGCGCACACGCCGCGTCGTGATTCGCACGTCAGCACACTCCGGATGCGAACTTTGTCCACATCTGCATCCATGATGCATTCACCCATGTTTTCGTCAATCAGCGAACCCGCCGGTGCCAGAACTTCGCGCGTAATCGGATTGACAACGTCCACCAGGGTGGTGCGGCCAATAATCCTGTCGCGCAACGACACAAGACTATCCTCAGCCTGCCCGATACCTTTGACTTCGATGCCATTCAAGGTATTGCAATCTTGTTCAATCACCCGCACGTCCTGTGAAACATCCACCAGCTTGCGCGTCAGATACCCGGCATCGGCTGTCTTCAGCGCCGTATCCGCCAACCCCTTGCGGGCACCATGTGTGCTGATGAAGTACTCCAAAACACTCAGCCCTTCACGGAAGTTCGACAAAATCGGACGCTCAATAATCTCACCCGACGGTTTGGCCATCAAGCCACGCATCCCCGCCAACTGGCGAATCTGCTGCCGACTGCCACGAGCCTTGGAATCCACCATCATGAAAATTGGATTCGCCTCATCACTCCCTGCATTCTCCTCAATTGCCCGATACATGGCATTCGAGGTCTCTTCGGTCGTGTGCGTCCAAATATCAACAATCTTGTTGTAGCGCTCACCGTCGGTGATCACACCGCGACGGTACTGGCTTTCGACTTCGGCCACCGCCTTGCGAGCCTTGCCAATGATCTCCTCTTTTTCGGCGGGAATGATCATGTCACCCAAACCGATCGAGACCCCCGCTAACGTCGCGTGCTCAAACCCCATATTCTTGAGGCTGTCCAAGACCCGAACCGTCTCGATATTCCCGCTCACGTGATAACACTGCCAGATGATCTTGCCCAAAAATGATTTATCACAACAGCGATTGATAAAGCCCAGTGACGCCGGCAGAATCTCGTTAAAGAACACGCGACCTACCGTCGTCACCAGCATCTTACTGCTGCTGTCTCCAAAGACGGTGCTACGATGCAAATCGGGATTCTTGAACCGGATCCGGTCGTGAATCTTAAGTGCCCCGTCGTCGTACGCCAGTCGGGCCTCGCTCGCATCACCGAAAATCGGCAAACGTTCCTGCTCGGCCGCCTGACCGGACAGCTTCCGCTTGATCTCCTTGGTGCGGTCCTTCTGCGCCGAGGAGGTCAAATAATAGAGGCCCAACGCTATGTCCTGCGTCGGCGTCATGACCGGCCTGCCACTTGACGGCGAAAACACATTGTTCGTCGAAAGCATCAACAAACGGGATTCCAACTGCGCCTCAATGGACAGCGGCACGTGAACCGCCATCTGATCGCCGTCGAAGTCCGCATTGTACGCCGTACAAACCAACGGGTGAATCTGGATGGCCTCGCCTTCCACCAAAACAGGCTCAAACGACTGGATGCTGAGGCGGTGCAATGTCGGGGCACGATTCAACATCACCGTCTTGTCACGAGTGATTTCCTCCAGAATCGCCCACACCTCGTCCGACTGCTTGTCAATCAACTTCTTGGCGCTACGCACCGTGTGCGCCACACCCATCTCCTTGAGGCGACGAATGATGAACGGCTCGAAGAGCACCAACGCCATCTTCTTAGGTAAACCACACTGATGCAACTTGAGCTCCGGACCGACGACAATCACCGAACGACCCGAGTAATCCACGCGCTTGCCCAATAAATTCTGTCGGAAGCGCCCGCCTTTACCCTTTAGCATGTCGCTCAGCGACTTCAGCGGGCGGTTTCCAGCGCCTGTCACAGCACGACCATGCCGCCCATTGTCAATCACCGCATCCACAGCCTCCTGCAACATGCGCTTTTCGTTCCGGATGATGACATCTGGCGTTTTCAGCTGCAGCAGGTTCTTCAACCGGTTATTGCGGTTGATCACTCGCCGATAAAGATCATTCAGGTCTGAGGTCGCAAATCGCCCCCCCTCCAGCGGCACCAGCGGCCGCAAGTCAGGCGGAATCACCGGCAATACTTCAAAAACCATCCACTCAGGTCGCATGTTGCTGTTCAAGAAACCCTCGAGCACCTTCATCCGCTTGGAAATCTTCTTGCGATTCTGCTTGCTCCGAGTAGTGGCCATCTGGGCATCGAGATCAACCAAGGTCTTCTCGATATCAATCTTCTTCATCAGGTCACGGATGGCCTCCGCTCCAATCCGCGCCGTAAAGGCGTCGCCGTACTTCTCCTGAGCCTCACGATAATCCATCTCGCTCAAAAGCTGTTTTTCCTGCAGCGGCGTGTCGCCGGGATCCACCACAATGTAGTCCTCATAGTAGAGCACCCGTTCCAGCGCCCGCGCTGTAATATCCAGCACCAATCCGATCCTGCTCGGCGTACACTTGAAGAACCATATGTGCGAAACCGGCACAGCCAACTCAATGTGACCCATGCGCTCGCGACGCACACGCGACAGCGTGATTTCGACCCCGCAGCGGTCGCAAATCACGCCCTTATGCTTGATCCGCTTGTACTTGCCGCAACTGCACTCCCAGTCACGCGTCGGACCGAAAATCCGCTCGCAAAACAGACCGCCCTTTTCCGGCTTATACGTCCGGTAGTTGATGGTCTCCGGATTCTTCACCTCGCCGTTACTCCAGGACCGGATCGTCTCCGGCGAAGCCAGCGTAATGTTCACGGAATCAAACCCCTCGGCCAGGGGTACTCCCAGCCGCTCACGGACTGCTGCGTTCGTCAAGGTTCGTTCTACCGACATAATTCCTCGGCGTTGCCGCCGCCTCCCTTAAGATCGTTTTTCTTTACGTTCGGCTCGCACGTCCAAACCAATGCTGCGAAGTTCATTGATCAACACGTTGAACGATTCCGGTCGCTCCGCGTCCAGCACATTCTCACCCTTCACTATGGACTCATAGATCCGGGTGCGGCCTGCCACATCATCGCTCTTGACCGTCAACAACTCTTGCAACGCATAGGCCGCACCGTAGGCTTCCAGTGCCCACACTTCCATTTCCCCCAAACGCTGACCACCGTACTGCGCCTTACCCCCAAGAGGCTGCTGCGTTACCAGCGAATAGGGCCCCACAGCTCGGGCATGAATCTTGTCGCTGACCAGATGATGTAGCTTCAACATGTAGATGTAGCCCACCACCACTTTCTGGTCAAACGGTTCACCGGTACGACCATCGAACAACCGGGTCTTGCCATCCCGCGGCAGTTTCGCATCGTCCAGAAGTTCTTTGATGTGCTTCTCGGAGATACCGTCGAAAACCGGCGTGCTGGCATACAAGCCCAGCAACTTGCAGGCCCACCCCAGATGGGTTTCCAGCACCTGCCCGACATTCATACGTGATGGCACACCCAAGGGATTGAGCACAATGTCCACAGGTGTACCATCCGGAAGAAACGGCATGTCCGCCTCCGGCAGAATCCTGGCCACAACACCCTTGTTTCCGTGCCGCCCCGCCATCTTGTCCCCCACCGAGAGCTTCTTCTTGCTCGCGATATAGACCCGAACCTGCTTGATAATACCCTGGTCAACCTCGTCCCCACTCTCCAGTCGATCCATCGCATTTGTGTACTCGTGGTCGAGTTCAACAAACTTCTGCTGAAACTCACCTATGATCTCCTGGATCTTAATCTGGATTGGACTACTCTCAATCTCGATGTGCGCGCTTTCCGCCGCCAGCTTCCGCAACAGCGTCTTCGTGATCTTCCGGTTAGCCGGAATAATGATCTCGTTGGAGTCTACATTGACAACATCCAAGGGGATCTTCTCTCCCAAAAGAATGTTGCTCAACGCCTCCGTCAACTGCTCGACGAGCTCCTGTTTTTTAGCCTTGTGCTCCTCGGCAACATTCTTGGACTGACGCCTCCGTTCAGCCGGCGTCATCTTCTCGCGTTCAATATCCTTGTGCGCCGACACCTTGACATCCATCACAATGCCGTAGGTCCCGCTCGGAACCGTCAGCGATGTGTCCCGCACATCAGCGGCTTTCTCGCCGAAAATAGCCCTCAAGAGTCGCTCCTCAGGCGCAAGTTCGGTCTCGCTCTTCGGCGTGATCTTGCCAACCAGAATGTCGTCAGGCTTGACCTCGGCGCCGATACGGATCACTCCGTCTGTGCCCAGATTGCGCAAGGCGTCTTCACCCACGTTCGGGATGTCCCGCGTGATTTCCTCGGGGCCAAGCTTCGTATCACGGGCGCCCACCTCGAATTCCTGAATGTGAACCGATGTGAACACATCATCCCGGACAACACGCTCGCTGATCAGAATCGCATCTTCAAAGTTGCATCCGCACCACGGCATGAACGCCACCAAAACATTCCGTCCCAACGACAGTTCGCCGCCTGCCGTTGCGGGTCCGTCCGCCAGCACATCGCCCTTCTTGACCTTCTGACCAACTTTAACGATCGGTTTCTGGTTAAGACAGGTCCCGGCGTTTGACCGCATGAACTTGCGCAATGCGTAAACGTGCTCATCCTTCTTGGACTTGGATTTCACATCGCTGTTGATCACAACCTTGGTCGCCGAGGCGTAGGTCACTACACCGGACTCCTCCGCAAGCGTAAGGACACCGGAATCACGCGCAATCCGTCCTTCCAGTCCTGTCGCCACAAAGGGACGCTCGGTCTCAAGCAACGGCACCGCCTGCCGCATCATGTTCGAGCCCATCAGCGCGCGGTTCGCGTCGTCATGCTCAAGGAACGGAATCAGACCGGCCGCCACGGACACCACCTGCTTAGGCGATACATCCATGTAATCAACCTTGTCCTTGGGCACCTCGAGGAATTCCCCGCGGTTCCGGACCGCAACCGAATCACGCGAAATGCGGCTCTTCGCATCCAACGGCGTGTTAGCCTGGGCGATCACGTATTTCTCTTCGCGATCAGCGCTGAGAAACTCCACTTCGTTGCTGACGACACCGTTTGATACCCGGCGATAGGGGGTCTCAATAAACCCGTATTCGTTCACCTTGGCGTAAATACCCATTGACGAAATCAACCCGATGTTCGGACCTTCCGGAGTCTCAATCGGACAAATTCGGCCATAATGACTGCTGTGAACGTCACGCACCTCAAAGCCGGCGCGCTCACGACTCAGTCCGCCCGGTCCAAGAGCACTCAAGCGCCTCTTATGAGCCAATTCAGACAGCGGATTCGTCTGGTCCATGAATTGGCTTAACTGACTACGACCAAAGAAATCCTTGACCACTGCCGAAAGTGTCTTTGGATTCACCAAGCGCTGCGGGGTCAGGGTTCCCGTTTGCGGATCAAAGAGCGTCATCCGTTCCCGCACTAAACGCTCTGCCCGCGCCAGGCCAATACGGCACTGGTTCTCAACAAGCTCCCCGATCGTCCGCAACCGACGGCTACCCAAATGATCGATGTCATCAACCGTTCCCTGGCCGTTGCGAATGCTGATTAAATAACGAATTGCCGCAATCAGATCTCCCCCCTCGGGGGTCAGGGTCCGCTGTTCGTCGTCAACCGGTCCGCCAAACGCTTCGCGGTCTTCCGCATCCTTGGTCGCCAAAATCGCCTTGATGAGCCCGGTTGCCTCTTTGAGTTCAGCATCCAGCTTCTGGTTGATCTTATAGCGCCCCACGCGCCCCAAATCATACCGGCGCGGGTCAAAAAACAATCGCTTCAGAAGTTGCCGCGCATTGGAAACGGTGGCAGGATCGCCGGGGCGCAATCGCAAATAGATATCCTTCAGCGCATCATCCGTCGAGTGCGTCGGATCTTCCTTCACGCTCTTAAGCATGATTCCGCCATCCCACGACACGTCCACGACGTCAGCTTCCTTGAATCCTGCCGCTTTCATCTGGGACAGGACGTTCTCCGAGAGGGGCTCGAACTTTCGCGACAAGACCGTCTGAGAATCCACATCGATGACATCGTCCCGGAACACAAGGTTGGCCATCGCATCGACACCAATGTGTTCGCTCAACTTCAGCTTCCTGAACGTGTAGAACAGACGCAGCAAATCCTCGTCCGCCCCATAACCCAGTGCGCGGAGGAACGTGGTAGCCAGGAATTTTCGACGTCGGTGGCGACGATCCAGATAGATCCACAGCAAATCGGAGGCATCAAATTGAACCTCAACCCACGACCCCCGGTCAGGAATGATCCGGAACGAGTACAGCATAGAGCCACTCGAGTGCACCGATTGCTCGAAACAAATCCCCGGCGAACGATGCAACTGACTGACGATGACACGCTCCGCACCGTTGATTACAAAGGACCCTTGATCGGTCATGAGCGGAATCTCGCCCATGTAAACGCTCTCCTCGCGGACTTCGTCGCCTTCCTTCAGGCGAAACGTCACCTGCAACGTTCCAGCGTAAGTCAACCCCTCGCGCAACACCTCGCATGGATCCGTTTTTGGCATCGAGAATTCATACTTCAAGAAATCCAGCACATACCGACCATCATAACTCTCGATCGGAAAGACTTCCTTGAACACAGCCTGCAAGCCCATGCTCTTCCGGCTTCCCGGCGCCACGTTCAGTTGGAGGAAATCCTTGTACGACACCGTCTGAATCTCAATGAGATTCGGCGGCTCGATTACCTCTACCAATTTTCCGAAGTTCGTTCTCTCAACCATTCCAGCACCTGTATCGCAGGGTTCTTACGACCACGCGGCGGCCAATAGCGGCCGCCGCCCGCCGGACACCGACCCAAGAGGGACGGTTACTTGATTTCGACTGTCGCGCCAGCCTTCTCAAGGACGTCCTTGATCTTGGCCGCTTCTTCCTTGGTGACGGCTTCCTTCACCGACTTCGGGGCGCCTTCCACCAGGTCCTTCGATTCCTTTAGGCCCAGCCCGGTAATCGTGCGGATTTCCTTGATAACACCAATCTTGTTGCTACCGGCGTTCGCCAGCACCACCGTAAACTCAGTCTTCTCCACTGCAGCAGCCGCACCAGCCGCCGGAGCCGCCGCCATCACGGCCATCGGCGCCGATGCGGTCACACCCAGGCGCTGCTCAAGTCCCTTCACAAGCTGCGAGAGCTCCAGAACAGTCATGCTCTCGATCGCCTTGACAATTTCTTCCATCTTGCCTTCCAGTTTGATTTCCTCAGCCATTGTAGTCTCCTCTTGTTTGAAAAACTTACTTCGCCTCGTTCTTCTTGTTTTCGATCGCTTTCAATACATACACGACGCTCGACACCTTCTGTTGCAACACACCCACCAGGCGCGACAGCGGTGCCGCCACTGTGCCCACCACCTGGCCCAACAGCACTTCGCGGGGAGGCAATTCCGCCAGGGCATCAACCTGATCGGCCGACAGGTACACATTCCCCATGTAACCTGCCTTCACCTGAGGCATCCCGCCAGCACCGTTGAACTCCTTCAACATCTTGGCCGCCTGGACAATATTCTTGCCCGTAACGATGGCCGACTGCCCCTTGAGCGCGGGTTCAATCTTCTCCCACCCCTTCTCACGGGCAATCAGCCGCACCAGACGATTCTTTACCACCTGCATCCGTGATCCCGCCTTGCGGAGCTGGCGACGCAGATCGCTAAGCTGATCCACTTTCAACCCTTTGTATTCGGCTACCAACAGGTACTCCGAATCATTCACCCGGGCGTTGATTTCATCATAAATTGATTTCTTTTCAGGTCTCATGGCCCCGTCCTGTCCTAGTCACGCACATCCACGCGAAGGCCGACGCCCATCGTGGAACTCAACGTGCACCGCTTGATAAACACACCCTTGGTTGCCGCCGGCCGAGCCGCCGCAACCGCACTGATGACCGATTTCACGTTCTCAAGAAGTTTGCCCTCGTCAAAAGACAACTTCCCGAACGGCACCTGCACGTTGCCAGCCTTGTCCATGCGGAACTCCACACGACCTGCCTTGCTCTCCCGTACAGCCGCCGCTGTGTCATCCGTCACCGTGCCCGTTTTCGGATTGGGCATCAGACCGCGCGGCCCAAGCACCTTTCCAAGTTTACGAACTTCCTTCATGGCGTCCGGAGTGGCAATCGCTATGTCAAATTCAGTCCAGCCGCCTTTGACCTTCTCGATCAGGTCATCGTTGCCGACAACGTCAGCTCCGGCCGCTCGCGCCGCATCCGCCGCCGCTCCGGCCGCAAACACCACTACGCGAATCGATTTACCCGTGCCATGTGGCAACCCCACCGTCCCGCGAACCGTCTGGTCGCTCTTCTTCGTATCCACGCCAAGCCGGATAGCCAGCTCCGCCGTTTCATCGAATTTGGCACTCGTGTGCGCCTTTAAAAACCGGATCGCCTCGGCCAAGTCATAGACCTTGTCCTCAACGTCCTTTGCAATCTTGCGATATCGTTTGCTTTGCGTTGCCATGGCTACCGGATCACCTCGATTCCCATGCTGCGAGCCGTTCCCTCAACCATTCGAACGGCGTGATTTTCATCCGTCGCGTTAAGATCATTCACTTTGGTCCGCGCGATTTCCAGAACCTGCTGCGTCGTCACCTTGCCCACTTTGTCCCTGTTCGGCTGCGCCGACCCCTTGGCCAAACCAGCCGCACGCTTCAACAGCGACGAGGCCGGCGGACTCTTGGTGATGAACGTGAATGAACGATCCTGGTACACGGTGATAACCACCGGGATCACCAGACCTGACATCTTCTGCGTTGCCGCATTGAACTGCTTGCAGAATTCCATGATGTTGACACCGTGCTGACCTAGCGCGGGCCCCACCGGCGGCGCCGGATTGGCCGCACCTGCCGGAATCTGAAGCTTGATTTTTCCTGTTACTTTCTTTGCCATATCACTCCCCTACCTGCTACTCCACGATTTCACCGCGGAGCGAAGACCGCTTTCCGGTCTATCCAAGGCCTATTGCCGCTCCACCTGCCAGTACTCGAGTTCCACCGGCGCCGAGCGACCAAAAATAGCCACCGACACCTTCAGCTTGCCGCGCTCTGCATCCACTTCCTCGACAAGCCCCGTAAAGTTCATGAAGGGCCCATCCGTGATCTTCACCGTCTCCCCGGTGTCATAGATCACCTTGGGCTTAACCTTCTCTTTCTTCTCTTCCACCTGGAACAGAAGCACTTCCACCTCATCAGGCCGGAGAGGCGCCGGCCGCTCACCACCAACAAATCCAATCACCCCGGGCGTTTCCCGGATGAAATACCATACCTTTTCAAACACCTGCCGGTTTTCATCGTACAACCCAAGATTCACCAGCACGTATCCCGGAAAAAACTTCCGCGTAATGACACTCTTGACACCCTTCTTCGTCTCCGAAACCTTCTCTGTCGGGATCAACACCTGATCCAGGTATTCCCGCATCTCTTCCTTGTCAAGCCGCCGCTCAATACTCTCCTTGACCTTGCCCTCCTGGCCGGTCAACGTATGTAGCACGAACCATTGCTTCGTAATCATGAAAACCCCGGTCTTGTGTTGACTACCGATGAGCGAGTACGCTGATCACCACCCTCAGTACCTGATCGCAAACCGCAACAAAAACGGCGAACAGGATCACCGACAAAATCACCACCACCGTGGACTCCACTAACTCATTCCGAGTCGGCCACGTGGATTTCCGCAACTCGTTACGGACTTCCCCAACAAACAACTTCGCGCTCTGCAGGCTATCCATTACTTTCTTCACTCGCGCTCCCCAAAATACTCATTTGGCAGGCCAGGAGGGACTTGAACCCCCAACACCCGGTTTTGGAGACCGGTACTCTGCCAATTGAGCTACTGGCCTGTACTCAGGCTAACCCCCGCTTCCCGATCCCGGGACTAGCGGGTCTCCTTATGCATCGTATGCTTCTTCTCCGCCCGGCAGAACTTCTTGATCTCCATCCGATCAGGCGTCAGACGCTTATTCTTCGTCGTCGTATAGTTACGCCGCTTGCACTCCGTGCACGCCAGAATGACCTGTTCCCTCGGCATGACAATCCATCCTCCAGTGCATAAGGCGACATCCTTGCGGACGCCGCCCGCGCACGCTTAAAACGGCCTCACGACCGTATCTTTAGTTACTCGATGATTTCCACAACCGTACCGGCACCCACCGTGCGACCGCCTTCGCGAATGGCAAAGCGCATCGACTTCTCCATCGCGATCGGCGCAATCAGCGTCACCGTCATGCTGATATTGTCGCCAGGCATCACCATTTCCACCCCATCCGGCAACGTCACATCACCGGTGACATCCGTCGTCCGGAAGTAGAACTGCGGTCGATACCCCTTGAAGAACGGAGTATGGCGGCCACCTTCCTCCTTGCTCAACACGTACACCTCGCATTTGAACTTCGTGTGCGGCGTAATCGACCCCGGCTTGGCCAGGACCTGACCGCGCTCAACATCTTCCTTCTTCGTGCTGCGCAACAACACGCCAATGTTGTCACCGGCGCGCCCCTCATCCAATAGCTTCCGGAACATCTCAACGCCCGTAGCCGTCGTCTTCTGCGTAGGACGCAAACCCACGATCTCAACTTCCTCGCCAACCTTGATGATGCCGCGCTCAACACGCCCCGTGACCACCGTGCCGCGACCTTCAATCGAGAACACGTCTTCCACGGAGAGCAGGAAGGCCTGATCAATCACGCGGACGGGTTCGGGAATATAGTTATCCAGCGCATTCATCAATTCCTTGATGCAATTACAGCCGGGATCATCGGGGGACTTTGCCTGAATGGCCGCCAACGCACTGCCTCGAATGATCGGCGTGTCATCGCCCGGGTATTCGTACTTGGACAGCAACTCGCGGATTTCAAGCTCTACCAGATCCAACAACTCCGGATCATCCACGGTGTCCACCTTGTTCAGGAACACCACAACAGTCGGAACACCTACCTGACGAGCCAACAGAATGTGCTCGCGCGTCTGAGGCATCGGACCGTCCGAGGCACTCACCACAAGAATGGCGCCATCCATCTGCGCCGCCCCGGTGATCATGTTCTTGACGTAGTCGGCATGCCCAGGGCAATCCACGTGCGCATAGTGCCGCTTCTCGGAACTGTATTCGACGTGCGACGTCGCGATGGTCAAAATCTTGGTCGGATCACGACGCCCCTGCGATTCGGACGCCTTCGCCACTTCATCATACTTCACATAGGTGCTCATCCCGCGCAGCGACTGCACATAGGTGATGGCCGCCGTCAATGTGGTCTTACCATGGTCCACGTGCCCGATTGTACCCACGTTCACATGCGGCTTTGTTCGACTAAATTGCTCTTTTGCCATGTTCGTATACTCCTTTGCTGCTTTCTCTCTTGTATCTGCTGAACCTGACTACACTATATTTTGGAGCCCATGAGCGGGATTGAACCGCTGACCTCGTCCTTACCAAGGACGTGCTCTACCAACTGAGCTACGTGGGCTTCGATTCATTCCCCTCGAAAACAAACAACAAAAAGCTTCCCGTCTGCCTTTGCCTTTCGAAGGAAAAACAGACAGAACAGCCTTTCGTCTAAACTATTAACACCAACCTGATGGACTCAATCGCCAATAAACAGACTGCGGAAAATACCAGAAGCCCAATGAGTGTCAACACCTTTGTACATTATTTTTTCAAATTATTTTTCCAAAAAACTCATATCCATAAACCAAACAGACAACTTCGAGGCACCCACCACCCAACTCCTTGAGGATAACGATGACCACCTCGTCGATTCAGCAGGCAACCTTCGTCACGCAGGACTCATCAGCGCACGCTACGTGGCGCGTCCCAAAAACCAGCACCCCATTCCCGCAGCACCACAGCAGGCATCAGGTCGCTGGGATCGACGCGACAATGGCGGCATACTTGTAGTTCGACCCCTCCCGATGCTTCTCCAACCGCTTCTCAATACAACACGCAAAACCGCGGTTCGATGACAGGAGACTCAATCCTCGTGTCGGATCATCTGCAGCAGGCGCTTCTTGAGCAACTCCACACCCTCGCCGGTTACCATGGAAAAACGCAAGGCTTTAACACGCGCCTTTTTCTCAAAAACCTTGAGATACTCCGCCGCTTCGGGAAGATCCATCTTGTTGGCCACCACGATGAACGGGCGGGTCAGCAAATCGGCCCGGTAGAATTTCAATTCGCGGCGGATCACCTCGTAATCGTCCACCGGATCACGCCCTTCGCTACCGGCCATATCGATTACAAACGCCAGGCACGCCGCCCGCTCGACGTGCTTCAGGAAATAATCCCCAAGCCCCACCCCTTTGTGCGCATCCTTGACCAAACCCGGGATATCCGCCACCGTATAACTGCGTTCTTCAAAATCCTGCCCGACCTTGACCGTCCCGATAATGGGATTAATCGTTGTGAACGCATAGGGCGCGATCTTGGGATGGGCATTGCTGATCGAACTCAACAGTGAGGATTTTCCGGCATTCGGAAACCCGACCAACCCGACATCCGCCAGCAACTTGAGTTCAAGCCGCACACTGAATTGCTCGCCTTCCTCGCCATCCGTATGCTCAAACGGCGTCTGATGGGTCGCCGTCTGCCAATGGGGATTGCCCAGTCCGCCCTTGCCGCCCTTGGCGACCATGACCTCCTGGCCCGGATCCGTCAAATCGGCCAGCACACGCCCGGAGTCTACATCCAGAATCTCCGTGCCGCATGGCACGGGAACCACCAGGTCCGCGCCGTTGCGACCGTGCATCTGCGACCCTTTGCCATGCCCGCCATTCGGGGCATGCTGCTGCGGATTGAAAAAAAGCGAAATCAAACTGTCCGTGTTCCGGTCCGCCTGGAAAACCACATGCCCGCCACGGCCCCCATCCCCGCCGTTCGGCCCCCCCTTGGGAACATACTTTTCACGCCGGAAACTGACACACCCGTTGCCGCCATTACCGCCAGCAACGTGAATTAAGACGGAATCAACGAATTTCCTGACTTTCATGGCAATGTTAACCCACAAAAAAAGAGTGGTTGCGAACACCCCCCGACCACTTCCAGCGCCAGGGAACACCCGCAACCACTCTCAAACCTTCCAGCATCCGGCAAATCAAGCCGTGGCTTCTTGCGCCACAATTGTAACGCGACGGCCTTCCTTCTCGAACTTCACCTTGCCGGCAACCAACGCAAACAGACTGTCATCGCGACCCCGCTTTACATTCCGGCCCGCATGGACCTTGGTGCCGCGCTGACGAACAATGATGCTGCCACTGGTAACCGCTTCGCCGTCATACACCTTCACACCCAGCCGCTGTCCGGGACTGTTGCGACCATTGACTCCGCTGCCTGTCTTCCTGTGCGCCATAACTCCTAACTCCTCTTAAGCAATCTTTTCCACGCGCAACACGGTCAACGGCTGACGATGCCCGACTTTCCGCTTGTATCCCTTGCGCCGTTTCTTCTTGAACGCCACGACTTTCGGGGCCTTCACGTGCTCCACGATGCTCGCACTGACTTTGGCACCCTTGACAACCGGCTTGCCAACCGTCAACGTCGTTCCATCGGAGACCGCCAACACGGCAAGTTCCACCGTGCCGCCTGCTTCGCCCTCGAGAAGTTCAACTTTGAGGGTGTCACCAGCTTTGACGCGGTACTGTTTGCCCCCGGTTTCAACAACTGCATACGCTTCCATAGTTATTCATCCTCGCCATCGCCCGGCCTATTGCTCCGGACAGGGTCTCAAAAGGGGGGTAATGCTAGGGATCAACCCCGTAAAAGTCAATACCCTCTTTTTTATTTCCAACACCGCTCCCTTTCCTGTCCGCAGCGAGGGGTGGATTTAGGGTGTTCAATCCCTTCTCCCACCGTCTGAATTCTGACTCCTGGGATTTCCCTCTTTTACAATATCCCCTTCAGCCGATCCTTGAGCGCCGTCCGCCGCCCCGCCACATGATCGTTGCGCGTCGCAATCCCCACCGCCTTATGCGACCCCACCAGACACACCAGTTTGCGCCCGCGGGTCATGGCTGTGTACAAGAGGTTTCTCTGCAACAACTTGTAATGCTGGGTAGTCATCAGCAGCACCACAGCGGGATACTCACTCCCCTGCGATTTATGAACCGAACAGGCATAAGCCAAATCCAACTCGTCCAACTCGTCCAATTCGTACTCCACCAACCGCCCTTCATAATTGACTGTCACCCGCTGGTCTTCCATCTCAATGCGCTCCACAATGCCAATATCGCCGTTGAACACTTCCTTGTCATAATTGTTCCGGATCTGCAGCACGCGGTCTCCCTCCCGGTATTGCCGCCCGAATCGCTTGACCGACTGCCCTCCAGGATTGAGCGCCTCCTGCAAAATCCCATTGAGGTTTTCACAGCCCAGTTGATTCCGGCGCATGGGCGTCAGCACCTGGATTTCCCGCATCGGATCAAAATGAAACTTTTTCGGAATCCGGCGTGTCACCAGATCCACCATCTTCGAGATGACCTCCTCCGGCGTCGCCGCTTCGATAAAAAAGAAATCGCAGTCCTGCCGGCCATCCTCCGGCAACTCGAAGGGCATGCCCTGGTTGACCAGATGTGCATTACGCACAATCCAACTTTGCGCCTCCTGGCGGAAAATCGTATCCAAATGCGTCACCGGCATCGCATGGCTTTCAATCATGTCCCGGAGCACATTGCCCGGCCCCACACTGGGTAACTGATCGGCATCCCCCACCAACACGAGCACCGCCGTTCCAGGCAACGCCCCCAGCAGGGCGTGCATCAACCGGATATCCACCATCGAGACTTCATCCAGAATGAAAACATCGCCTTCTATCGTATTCCCTGGCCCATGCTCGAAGTGATGGCTCTGGGGATTGTATTTCAGCAGCCGGTGAATCGTCTTGCCCGGCAACCGCGTGGCCTCTTCCATCCGCTTGGCGGCCCGCCCCGTCGGAGCCGCCAGACACACCTTCTGCTTCCGGGCCCGGAAGATATCCACCAGGGCCCTGACAATGGTGGTCTTGCCGACGCCGGGACCGCCAGTGATGATCGACACCTTGCTCTCCAGCGCCATCTCCAGCGCCGCACGCTGGGCAGGGGCGAACTGGATCGCCATGCGCCCCTGCGCCCACTCCACCGCCTTGCCCACTTGAATGGACGGCCCGGGCACCGCCCCCTTCAGCAGTCGTTCCATGGCCGCCGCCACCCCTCGCTCTGCCTCATACAACGGCGTCAGGAACACGTTGCCCCGTTCATCCACCAGGAGTCCCTCCTGCACACCGTGCAGGATCGCCTCCTTGAGAACATCGGCGGGAATCTCCAACATCTGTTCGGCCGTAGCCAACAGATCCTCCCGCGGACAGTAGCAGTGCCCCTCCTCCGATAGCGTCTCCAGCAGATACATCAATCCTGCCCGCGCCCGTAACTCCGACTGGGGCGGGACCCCCAGACTCATCGCAATGCGATCCGCCGTCTTGAATCCAATGCCCCACACCTCATTGCATAGCCGGTAGGGGTTGTTGCGCACCGCCGAAACCGCCTGATTCCCGTACTGCTTGTAAATCCGCATGGCATGCGCCGTCCCTACACCATGGGATTGCAGGAATACCATGATGTCACGGATCGCCTTCCGCTCGATCCACGACTCCTTGATCATTTCGCGCCGCACCGGACCTATCCCGTCCACTTCCTCCAGCCGGCGCGATTCCCGATCAATAACCTCAAGTGTCTTCTCCCCAAACTTCTCCACCAACCGCTCCGCCATCACCTTGCCGATCCCCCGGATCATCCCGCTCCCCAGAAACCGCTGGATACCGGAGAGGCTGGCCGGCGGATGACACTCGATCCGCGCCGCCTGGAACTGCATCCCGTGCTGCTTGTGCCGCACCCACGTCCCCTCGGCCACCATCAACTCCCCCTCACTCACGGAAGGACAAACCCCCACCACCACCAGTTCATCCCCGCCTTTTCCCTTGGACAGTATGCCGCAAACCGTATACCCGCTGTCTTCAGAGTGGTAGACCACGCGGTTTACCACCCCTTCAATGCGCTCCAGCGGCTCCGCCACACCCTCCCGTGGAGGCGCGGCGGGCTGGGGTTGTGTAAAATCAATCTGCTGCTGCATGACGTTGCTTCCGGCTTCCATCTGTTTGCGAGCGATGCTAACGGTTTGCACCAATACCGTCAAAACCCAATCCTCACCGCAAATCCGCGCCCGAGGCGTCGCAGGCAGCGCCTAGACCCGCCCCCTTGATTACTGAAGCCATGATCCAGTTGCCCTGTCGCCACTTGACGACACGGCGGAGATTGCATACGGTGGGGTTCTAAGTGATGGTCTTATAGTGAACATACATCGGCACCCGTCATGAAGACCCCAGTCAACGGATGCCGCTGCAAACCCTATCCTCTTTCCGATCTGCCGAGGGACAACACCCCATGATCAACAGGAGACCCTAGTGAATCAACCCGTCATCTCCGCCACCGCCATCCGGAAGACTTATGGCACGTTCACCGCCGTCGACGGCGTCACGTTCAGCGTCCCCCGCGGCGAACTCTTCGGAATCCTCGGCCCCAATGGCGCCGGCAAAACATCAACCATCCGCATGATCTACGGATTCTCCCCGTTGAGCGGCGGTTCCCTCCAAGTCTTCGGTCAGGATATCGTCAGCGACTGGCGCGACATCCGCGCCCGGCTGGGCGTCTGTCACCAGGAGGACAACCTCGACACCGAGATGACCGTCCGCCAGAACCTGGAAGTCTTCGCCGGCTTCTTCGGCATTCCGCGCTCCGAGGCAGCGGATCGCGCCACACGCCTCCTGACGTTCTTCGGTCTCAACCACAAGGAGAACGCCCAGGTCAACGAACTTTCCGGCGGCATGATGCGCCGCCTGGTCATCGCCCGCGCTCTCATCAACAACCCGGAACTCCTCATCCTCGATGAACCCACCACCGGCCTCGACCCCCAGACCCGGCATCAGTTGTGGGATAAACTGGCCGAACTCAAGCAGAGCGGTGTCACCATCCTAC
>JBIJCW010000136.1:0-6385 GCA_044344495.1 Kiritimatiellia bacterium
AAGATACCCTTCGCAGTAGGTGTTGACGGGGTGGGGCAGGAGGGAGATCAGGACGATGAAGGCGTCACGTCCCTCGTAGAGGTGATCCAGTTTTGCGAATTCCGAGTAGTAGAGCAGTTGTTGGGCGGACGGGGTGTTGATTTCGTTGCCCAGCGTGGAGAGGTAGCCGCGGCTGAGCGGCGAGAAGACGAGGCCGCCGACGATCCAATATTCCGGCTTGAGATCGTAGGTCTGGCGGAAGATGAACGGATCCGCAGGCCGGCGCAGGGGGACGGTGATCTGCTGGATGGTCTTGTCCCGCACGATCGAGAGCACGGCCTTGTCGCCGCACTGTTTCCGTTCGAGAAGTTCGGTGTATTCGACGGTGTTGCCATCGAAGGACACCGAGCCATCGTTGGCAATGGCGTAGCCGTCGATGGCGGTCAGGACATCGCGCTCCCTGAGGAAGCCGGTGGCAGCGCCGAAGGGGTCGACATAGGAGACAACGATGCCGGTGAGGGTTTCGTTCAGGCCGAGATCCCGTCGGAGTGCCGGGTTGATCAGGTCGAGGGTAAGGAGTCCGAGTTCCGGATAGCCGTCGTAGGTTCCATCGCGGACGTCATCGAGGAAGTGGCGGATGACGGGAAGGGGAATGGCATAGCCGATACTCTGGGCGCCGAGGATGCCCTGGAAGGCAAGGCCGATGACCTTGTCCTTGAACAAGACAGGGCCGCCGCTGTTGCCGGGGTTGATGGCGGCATCGACCTGGAGAATGAGGTGTGAATCCACGGTGCTATGGCTATAGAGTCCGTAGTCGATGCGGGAGACGACGCCCTTGGTGAGGGAGAGGCGGTCGCCGCCCATGGGGTAGCCGAGGACGATGACTTCGTCGTTCAAGCCCGGGAGGGCGTTGCCGAGGCTCAAAGGGCGCGAGTTTTCGAAGAAGCGCGGGTCGGCGACCTCGAGCATGGCGAGGTCGCAGTCATGGGCGGCAAAGGTGACGGTGGCTGGGTAGCGGCGGCTATCGCCTTCGCGCTGGACCTCGAGGAAGCGGGTGTCGGAGACGACGTGGGCATTGGTCAGGATGCGTTTCCCCGGCAGGATAAAGCCGGAGCCGTTTCCCCCTCCGGCGCTGCCAGCCTGCCAGGGCTGTTGGAAATCATCCCGTTGGATGGTGACGTGGATTTTGACCACGGACTCTCTGAGGTGGTCGAGGCCGGCGCTGCACACGCAAGGCAGGGCAAGCAGGGAGAAGACAATGGGTTTGGTGTTTATGTTCATGCGGGGTTCCGGTATGGTGATAAAGGTGATTTATATCCTTTACAGGGGTGGAGATACAACCATGAAGACGGTGACAGAGCCTGTGAAAGAGGGTGAGGGGAAGGCGCCCACCAAGTGGGCAGGCATGGGGCCGGTGGTGCTGTCGGCCGTGGTCTTTCCCGGTGTGGGGCAGTTGATGCAACGGAGGTGGGTGGCTGGCGCAGGGTATGCGGTGTCGTTCGGTGTGGCCTTTGGTTGGTTAATGCTGCGGTTTTTCGGATTGATGAAGATCTATTACAGTCTGGCCTTTGAGTTCAATCAGGAACCCGGCGATGCGCCTTCGCTCGGGGTGGTTGGTTGGCCTTTCCTGGTTTCGTTGGTGATTTACGTTGCGAGTCTGGTGGATACGGCCGCAGGAAATCGCCCTCCGGGACGACGTGGCCCGCCACCGACATTCCCGCCTTGAGGGTAGACTTCGGGTCGCCGGTTCGCAGGGGATGCCATGATGGCAGGTCCCGTCCCTCGAGCAGCAACCGGTAGGCGCAGCTTTCCGGGAGCCACTTGAAGGTATCGGCGGGGGCTTTGTAGAGATCGATGCATTCCGGCGCCTTTTTCTTGCGGGTGCGGTAGCAGCGGCATTGAGGCGTCTTGATATTCAGGTGTCGACAGGCGAGTTTGGTGTATTGAACCTTGCGGGATGTCGGCGTTGTGAATTTGATGACGCAACAGCGTCCGCATCGGGCGCAGAGCAGATCCCATTGACGGCGGGTCAATTCCTGAAGGGGTTTGTTTTTCCAGAACTGATGGATGGGCTTCATAAAAGGTCAGGGCACGCGTGCCAAAGCGCGCGTGCCCTGATTGATCCGTTCACCCGGCCCTGAAGGACCGGATGATGGATGAGCGAGGATTAACGACGTCCGCCGCCGCCGCTACGGCCACCGCCGCTACGACCGCCGCCGCCGAATCCACCACGACCGCCGCCGCCGCCGAAATCGCCACGGCCACCACCGCCACCACCGCGGGGACCGCCAAAGCCGCCACCGCCGCCGCCACCGCCTGTGCGAGGCGCCATCGGGCGGGCTTCATTGACGATCAAAGCGCGACCTTCCAGATCCTGGCCGTTCAAGGCGGCGATTGCGGCCTGAGCCTCATCGTCGTTGGTCATCTCGACGAATCCGAAGCCCTTGGCGCGCCCCGTCATGCGATCCGTGATGATATCAGCGCTGGCCACCTGACCATGCGCGCCGAACAGACGCTCCAAAACATCGCTGGTGACGCCGTAATCCAAGTTACCCACATACAGTTTCTTGCCCATCTCTTGACTCTCCGTTTACTAACGCATTACCGGATCCACGTCATACACTTTCCGGACCCAATAGAAAGGGGTTTCGCCTTGAAACCCTTGCAAGAGGAAGATCGAATCACTGATGGGGGATCATGCTATTCACGTCACCGTTTCAGTTGTCGTCAACCAACTTTCGGGAGGCATTGTAGTGGAGGGTGGAGTTTATGTACAGCATTGTTTTGGGATTTTTTTGGTGTTTGTTGGTGGGCGCAGGATGCGGGTGGTAGCGAGTCCGGTTGTTGTGGTCAAGGATGGGAAGAGGAGGGGGTGGTCCGGACGTCTTTCAGCCAGGCGGTCTCAAGGGAGGAGAGCGAGCGGGCCAAGGTAGGGTAGGCATAAGCCAGGGCTTCGTTGCTGGGTTTGCCATCACGCAAGGCACGGCAAAAGCGGGCAAAGCGGGCGTCGCCGTGATGTGTGATGAGGAAGCCGACCAGACTGGCGCACTGGGCGTAATAGAGTCGGGCTATGGCAGGGCGGGTTTCCTTTCGGATGTCCATGGTGGTAAGGGTATCCAGGGGGATTGTATCGGGTCCAAAGGGAAAGCCGGCGGTCTGGCCTCGTCCATCCTGTTCCCATTGTGCGACACCTTCCGCCATCCAGTGAGGGAGGCGGTCGGCACCGATGAACTCCGCCAGGATCAGGTGGGTCATTTCGTGGGGCAAAACGGTTTTCAGGAAGGACTCGTCATCGCTGCGGAATCCGGCGATTTCGTGGAGGGAGGTGCTCGCCCGGCCGGAGGCCCACTCCGGGGCTGTGGAGTGGGTCCGGAAGTCTGCCGCCGAGGGGTAAATGAGGATGCGGGCCCGATGATTCCAGAGCCAGAATCCTGTGAAGCGAGTGAAGCCGATGTCAGTGGTGATGGCCTCGTAGTACTGTTCGGCCTGTCTGGCCACTTTTTCGGCGAAGGCCGGATCGCCGGCATGAAGGATGAAAAAGTGGCGTGATTTGACTTCCTGCCAAGCCATGGGGTCTGCCGCCAGGGATGGGGAGGCGAACAGGATTGCGACCAGGGCAATGGCGATGGCCAGAGGAACGATGTGGTGGCGGACTCGTTGGGGTGTCACGGCGGTTACGCGGATTGGGGTTGTGTTATTCATGGGGGTGGTGTGTCACAGGGAGTGCCGGGCCCGTGAGGGTGGCCCCGGAGGCTTCGTTGACGGTGAAGGGTAGAAGCTGGCCGATCGTGGCGAGGGGAGAGGATACGCGGGCTTCCAGATACTCGGACGTCCATCCCCACAGCAAGCCGGAAGCCTCGCGTCTTTCGACCAGGATGCAGGCGTTCCTGCCGACGAAAGACTTGGCGAAACGCGAGCGTTTTGATTCGGCAAGGTCCATCAGGATCCTGACGCGTTCCTTTTTGACGGCCTCGGGTATCTGGTGCGGCATGGCGTCGGCGCGCGTACCGGGTCTCCTGCTATAGGGGAAGACGTGGAGGTTGCTGAAGGGTAACTCGTCAACCAGGCGAACCGTGTTGGCAAAGGCCGCATCGTCCTCACCGGGGAATCCAACAATAATATCCGTTCCGAGCCCCAGGTGGGGGATTCTCGAGACGGCGGTTTCCGCCACCCGGCGGTAATCCGCGACCCGATACCGGCGGCCCATGGCGTTGAGGATCGGGTCATCGCCGCTTTGGAGGGGGAGGTGGAGAAAGCGGCACAGTTTGGTTGAGCGGGCCATGAAGTCCAGAACGGTATGTTCGGCGGTGGTCAGTTCCACGGAGCCAAGCCGGAATCGGCCGATTTCGGGGATGGCATCGATTGCCTGAAGGAGGGAGGCCAGGGTGTCGGTGCCGTTTTGGTAGCGGCCGAGATTGGCGCCGGTCAGGATGATTTCACGGAATCCGGTGGCGACCGCCAGCCGTGCTTCCTGGAGGATGTCCGGAAGAGGGCGGCTGCGGGGGGCCCCGCGCGCGGCAGGAACAATGCAGTAGGCACAATGGAAATCGCACCCGTCCTGGATTTTGATAAAGGCGCGTTTGGTTTCGAAGTGGGGGCAGGCCTTGCTGATATCCGGTGGCGGGGCGGGAAAGCGAGTGGGGTGCAGGGTGTGCAAAAGGGCCGGCAGGGCCAGTTTCCCGTTCTGGCCGATGACCAGATCGGCGGTGTCGGCGGGAATGGATTCCTTTATCGTTTCCGCCGGGCATCCGGCGAGGATGACGATGGCATCCGGGTTGGTCCGTTTGGCGCGGCGCGCCGATTGGAGACTCTCGCTTTCCGCGGCGCGGGTGATGGCGCAGCCATGGATCACGGCGATATCGCAGGGGCTTCCAAATTCGACAGCGGTATAACCAGCTGCGGTAAAATGGCCGGTGATGGCGGCGGTTTCCGCCTGATTCAGGCGGCAGCCGATGGTCTTGAACGCGACAGTTCGGGAGGGCGGGTTCAGGGATGGATGGACGGTGCGCATGCGGAGGGCGGTTGCGTCAGGGAATTGGCCGCCATTGCCTGGCAGCGCGCATCAGTTTCCGGACCAGCGGCGTCTTGGCGCGGGTGTAAGCGTCGCGGTCCTTTGAAAAGCGGCGGGCGAGAGCCTGTTTCGTGAGGCGGTAGTGTTCGGCGGCGGAGGGATGGGAGCGCAGGAAGTCACGGAAAAGAAGCCAATCGTTCCAATGGTGGGTTTCCGGGGACACGAGGTGAAGGTGCTGGAGCACCGGGGTGCCCCGCGTGAAGAAATGGCGGCCAGGCAGGCCATATTCGCCCTTGTACTGGTACCCGGCAGACTCCAGCAGGGCGATCCATGTTTTCAGGCAGCGGAAGGAGGGGATCTGCATGGCGATATCGATAATGGGTTTGGCGTCAATCCCCGGGACGGCGGTACTGCCGATGTGTTCCATCTTGTAACGGCGTGGTGCCAGACGGTTGGCCAGCCGCCGTTGTTCCGCCTGGAATTTGCGTCTCCAAGCGGTGGAGTAGGAGGCCAATTTCACGGTGCCTTCCTGGAGGCCGATCTGGCTCATGTAGGCTCCGGCGGTTTGGCGACGGGTGTTGGGAACGCCTGGTCTGCCTTGGCGGCGAAAACGAAATCGCTTTCCGTCAATCCGTTGATCTTGTGGGTCCAGACCTGGAGTTTAACCATGCCCCAGGCGAGGTGGATGTCAGGGTGGTGTCCCTGTTGTTCGGCGAGTTCACCGATGCGATTGGTGAAGGCGAGTGCGTCGCGGAAGTTGCGGAAGCGGTATTCCTTTTCGAGATGGTGCTGTTCGATCAGGCGCCAGTCACTGCCGAGGCTGGTCATCAAGGAGGTCAAAACGTCCCCTGCAAGCGGGGGGATGCCGCCCTTGCAGGGACTACAGGTTTTTGAGGCAAGGTCGCAGGCGTTCATGGCGCCTTATTCCGCTGATTCCATGGCTTTCTTCATCAAGCTGCCAAAGTCAATTTTCGGGGCCGACGATTTTCCGTGCCCTGTACCGGGTTTGCCCTTGGGTGTCTCCGGGTCGGCGTCATGAAAGAGGTTCATTTCGGTGTAATCGGCGGGGATGTCCACCGGGACATCGCTGATGGTTTTTATTTCGGTGACGTTCATGCTGGTGCGGGTGACGGTGGCCTTGCCTTGGTTATCGGTGCTCGTCTGGACGGAGAGCATTTTCAGTGGAACGCCGGTTAGTTTGCCCTTCTGCGCCTCGATCAACTTGTCCAATTCCGGATTCTGTGTTTTGGGCGCCTTGTTGAACCAATTCCCCAAGGCGGAAACATCCAGCTTGGTGGTGGTCCAGGTCTCGTCTTCCTTATTGATGGTTGTTTCATTCTTGAATCCCATGACCGACATCACCATGTGGTAGGAGGTACGGATTTTGAAGTGGCG
>JBIJCW010000088.1:0-8745 GCA_044344495.1 Kiritimatiellia bacterium
CACCCCCGCCCCCTCACCACACCAAACAAAAAGGGCGTCGGAAACCGACGCCCTTACCTCGCACTATATTCTGCGACTACCCGATCCTGCTCAAGCGCCAAAAACCCGCGCCTTCACCTGTCCCGCCATCCCAGCCAACTGCGACCGGAACGTAACCCCCAGCGACAACAACACCGCCAAGATCATCCAAACCGTCTCAGGCTCAGGAACACCAATTTCGAAGTCGTCCAAGTAATATGTACCACCTGCGCCTGTTCCAGAAACATACACGCCTATATTTGCGATACTTAGAATATCCGTCTCAAATAAAGATTGGTCATTTCCGAGCGGATCAAAATTCTGAGCCACCCAGCCGACTGAATACGACCCAATTGTTGCGGTGAATGGTCCAAATCCAGGAGTGAACAGAGTATACGCCCACTCATTACCGCTCGCTGCCCTAAAATACAAATTCAGAGACTGAGGAGCGACTGAACTGTCAGGCGTCGTTAAAACGAATCTGACATAAGTAATATCACCAAGATTATAGGAACCTGCCCAGGGGGAACCATTGGGAGTCCAAGCAATGACCGTGCTAGGAGGATCGCCAGGTAGCGCCGTAATTATCACTTGCCCCGCCTCCGCTGGCAAAACTACAGGTGCATTAAGGAGATCGTGCGCTGTCCAAGCTGGATAGGCTGGAGAATTGTCAAAATGATCAATCATTCCGATGTACGGGACAGCAAGTGCCGCGTTAGTCAACATAAACAGGCAACCACATACGGCAACTAAACTTATTCTTGTCTTTTCCATGTTACCCCCCTACTTACGGAACTTTATCAACCTGGACGCGGTAGAAACTTACATCACCCGCTGCACTATTGACGGACATTTTATTATCCGCTCCCACTGTCTGAATTGAACCGGTTTCTTCCACAAATGAGTTAGTAACACTCAGATCAGCACTTTTTAGCACTTTGTAGCTCCGATAGTTCTCATGTTTCCAGGATAGAACTGGCTTTCCGTCCGCCCCCGTTTCAATAGAAACCTTGAACTGTGACGTCGCATCGCTCCCATCAGTCCCCGCGAGGTACTCGTCAAAGTTACTGAATCCGTCGCCATCCTTGTCCAGTTCTGCCTGTCCATCTTGCGCCGGCAATCCATTCTCGGTTAACCAGTATATCGGCATCTCATCCGCCGTCATCGGCCCCTTCTCCCAAGGACCAACAACCTTGAAGTTGTCAATTGTCAATTCTTGAGCAACTTTCCCAAGCGTTAAGGCCTGCACTCTCACTTCTTTAACTTGAGTTCGGTCAGCTTCAAAAACCAAAGCAATGTCGCTTGTTACGTAGTCACACTTCCAGTCTGCCGAGTAAGTCATAGGAATCTCACGGTGCTCCCACACGTTGTCCTGTTCAGGCAATGAAAAGACATTATACCAAAGATGCCCGTTGCTAGACAGGAATCGCAATGTCGCACCCGATAGCCCGACACGTCTTACATCGAAGGAAACATGTGTTATCGCCGACTTACAATAGTCGCCTACAAATTTCCCCCCGGAAGAAACCACATCAGCCTTCATACCTCCTGTGCGTGCTTCGGGCACCGTCTGACTGGGATAGACCCACCGCAGCGACTGCTCCACAACAGTTACAGCCCCTGTTCCTTTCACCATCCACACCGGATCGTTGGTAAATTTCTCAGTCACATTAGCCACTGGACTATATGCACTATCGGCTCCAAACCCTGTCACACCGCCGATTGACTGAAGCATGATCAGCAGAAATATGTTAGTTTTCGTTTTCATCTTTCCCTCCGCTTCAAGGCACTGCCCCCTGTTACAGACATCGTCACTTATGGATTCCAAGTACTTGCGTTGGTGGCATTATAGTAAAAGACACCCTCTCCAAGTTGCAGATACCCCCATGGGGTAGTCGTGGGCGCAGTTGCCGTTTTTGGTTCGAACTGCCATCCGGAAGGCCATCTCCGCAACTGTTGATACTGACCGTTTCTATACAACCAGACTCTATCCGCTGCAGCAACATTCGCGTTAGCAGCCCCACAAGTGAGGCTTGCAATACTATTTGAACCCTCATATGGACATGAAATCATATTCCAATTCGTCCCAACTACTGGAATATGAGCACTTGCGGAGGTTAACATGGCCCCACTGAAAACTGTTCGAGTTCCTTCACTGTTACCATACCCAAGTTTTTGCACCACCATTGCAATACCAACAGGTATATTGCTGCTAACACCCAACGGCCCTTGGTCTCCAGGGTATTTTGCCCATCCACTTGGTGAAAGATAGAAAGTGGTCTGACGCGGCCAGTAAATCGTAACTTGATCGCCCTCATCAGGCTCACCTGCGTGTAACCCTTGCGCTAGCTGCGTTCCAAATGTTGAACTCAACGTGTTGCTTGTTCCATAATCCACCGTGAGACCAACCCAGAAGTTAGCAGCGACACCTGCCTCACCACGTGCCTGTGAATGCACCGCATATGTGATGGCGTTAGTTTCTCTGAACACCACGCCTCCATTAGTCGTTTCCGCAACAAGTCGGTAGTAGTAATTCGTACTGTCCGATGCCAGAACACCCGTATGCGTCTGAACTCTTTGCTCACTTGCATCAGTGACAAACGTAAACCTAGGATCACCAAACACCCCATTGTAGGTGGTTGAACCCAGAACCCTGTAAAGGCGATTCGACACAACCTGGAATGTTAAATTCAAGTTTGGCGAACTAACATCCGGAGGAGCAGCGGAAACAAATGCAGTATTTGTCGTGTCACCAAACACATACTCCGTAAGACTAGCCCCTCCCGGCTCACTGGCACTCACCACGTTCGGATTTGCGCCCAACGTATCCAACTGGTCATTATTGAATCCGCTCGCTTGAACAGTAGTACTCGTAGCCGCAAGGTTGCCATAATACATCAATTCCCACGCGTCACGCAGTCCATCATTATCCCCATCGTTCGTCAATGTTGCCGGCACCCGGTTGGTCACCATCACATCATCAATCCAAGTCACGTCCGCGGCGTCACCCCCACCATTCTGCACACTGAACCAGTCGTACTTGTCCCCGGGGTTTGCATTACCAATAAAGCCCATATTAGTCTTGACCGGAGCGCCATTAATAAACAACGACCACTTGTGCGTGTTGTAGTTATGAAGCACGCTCACACGGCACCAAGCTGTCCCGTCAACGACATCAACATCATCGTTGAAAATGTCCTTCGAACACAAATTGGTCGTTTCACCCCCCGCCCCATACACCACGGCCCACACGCCACCCGTCACAAAAAACATCGCCGAGGAATTCGGATCCACCGTCGGTGCCGCCTCGTAGACGGAAACAAACGGACGCGGAATCGTCCAGAAATCCGTCCAGATATTGGTGTTGCTCATCTGATTAAGTGCAACATCGACGGCGTTGGACAACGTCGTCAGAACGGGAATGGCAACGCAATTGCTGCTAGCGCTACTGCTGCCCGCATCATGCCCATTGATATTGGTCACCACCACGGAAATAGATGACGCTCCCCAGGGAGAATGACCAGACTGCAATGAAGCTCCGGCACTAATCGCCGAGAAGTCAACATTACTGTTGAGGAACCCAGCCCCCGCCACTCCGCACAGTGACACCAAAAACGCCCCGCACAGAACTATGTATCTCATCTTCATTAGCTCACCTTCCCCCTCCGATGTGAACTTTCATGCCGCAAGTCCAGAGAAACCTCAGTTTGCACCCTTCAAATCCAGTATTTTCCTTTTTTTATCTTCACCATTATCAGATAACTCGACATCGTCGTCAATAAAATTTGATCTCTTTTTGGTCAAAATACGTCAGGATTGTGTGAATATATCTCCTGGCGCCTGCTGGCAATGACCGCAAGCCATTTTTTCAAGAGGCAATTCCCTCATCCCTGATTCAACGGTATTCATGTCTTAAGCTGTGTCGCAGGAATTCCTACCGTTCCATCCTAGATGGCAAGTTTGGTGTTTTCCAATAGGCGGCTAGAGCGTCACGACTTTCGAAATCAACATCCCGGCCCTCAGGGACACCACCGAACCATTCTTCTTTGAATCAATCGTCAGCTTTTCAACCCGAAGAATTTGAGCCGATGACTCCACGGCATGAATAAGCCGGATAATCTGCGCCATCTCGGCATCAACTTCGATCTCCACCTCGTACCGCTCGTAGTCACCCTTCACCTGGGCCTCATGGGGCTTGGTGGCGGAAAGCGATAGCCCTATCCCCGTCGCCGTCTTTTCGATCTCGGAAATCATGGCGGCATTCTCCTCGGCCGTCGAACCGCGCTTCTTGATCATCTCCCCGTATTCGGCATACTCGCGCGTAATCGCATCGCGTGACATGGGCGCCAGAATCCGCAGATTGCGCGCCACTTCCTTCTCGCGAGCCACAATCGTCTCATCCTGTTGCTCAAAACGCTTCCGCACCGGCCCAAGCCCGATCCCCACCCCGGCCAGGATCGTCACCACCACCCCGCCCACCAACCCCCACGCCTTCCCTCCTCGCGGCATCCATCTGGTCAGCGCCTTCATTTCCGCATCTCCTCCACGTCCGCCACCACCTCAAATTCCGTCTTGTCCTTGCCCTTCGATGTCCGCGTGCTCTTGACATTGGCAAACCACGGCGACGCCTCGAGCACACTCACCAGTTTACCAATGTCCTCCCCGGAATCAGCCGCACCCCGGATAATCATCTGGTCTTTCCCGCTGATCTCAATGGAGGTAAAACTGACTTGCTCACTCGTCATGCCATGCAGTTCCGCCAGCAACCGCGCAGGCAGTATCCTGGCGTCAAGCCGCGCGGCCACCAATTCGACTTTCCTGCGCTTGGACTCAACCTCGTCGGACGACTGACTCGTCTTTTCAATCATCTGGTCCAACTGCTGCAAGTACTCATGCCGCCTGCTATACCGACTCCCCACCCACAACGACACCTGCGCCAGAATCACCATGACCAGAATCGCGCTCAGCGTAATCCTCCGCGCCTTCACCGCCACCGCCTTGCGTAAACGCATCGATTCAGGCATCAAATTGATCTGCAACCCCTGCGAGGAAATGGCCGCACCCACAACCCCCGAAACCGATAACTCGCACAGTCGCGGATCATCAGGAAGGTCCTCCGCCTTGGCCACCCCTGGCGATGGCGTCACGGGCATCGTCAACCCCTCCTGCAACCGCGCCGTCAGACTGCTGATCTTGCCCGCCGGACCGAAAAGAACCAGGCGCTCGACATTGCCGCTGACATTCTCATTGCGGTACGTCTCCATCGCGCGGACAACCTCCTGTAGAAGATCTTCCTCCGCCTTCTCCCGGTTGGCCACCATGTCCCGCAACCCCACGGAAATACTGCGACTGAACAACGGAAGCCCCCGTTGGGCCACCAGCAGATCGGTGTACGAGGCATCAACATCCAGATAGGCCATCTGCTCCGGATACCCCAGCCCAACCCCGTTCCCCTCCATCTCCACCGCACTCAACCACCCGTCGGTCGTCACCGTCACGCGCTCGACCGACAACCCGGAGTCCTCAATGCATCGCAGCCGCTGCCGGACCATGCTGGTCTGCGCGATTACAAGAAACACGCGCGTGTATCCCTGCCGGTCCGAATCGACCAGCCGGTAATCAAAAACAATCTCCTCCCTGGAGTACGGTGTCTGGCGGGCAATCTGAAGGTCAATCATGTCGGCGATCTCGGAATGATCGCCCGATGGCAGGTCAAACAACCGCACATTGACCGCCTGGCGCGGAAGACAGACAATCGCCGGCAATCCCTTCAACTCCTGGGCCCCGATGGCCTTCAGGAACCCGGGCCCATACAACGGTTCCACTTCCTCCGCTTTCCGGAGGATCACCTTCTTGACCGTAGCGCCGCTGGAGCCGTTGACCCCGTGAATCAACTTGAACCAATCGCCACCGATCTCAATGACCACCACGTCCCGTCCGGTCAAGGATGTCTGGGTTTCAGTCTTCATGCCAATACAAGAACCTCCGCTCTCTCCGATCCCACACAAACGTAATCCCCACCCGGCTGGCGCCCTGCCCCGCCTCCACAGTCCCCCTGAAACGATCCGACGTCACCGTCGCGAAAGGAGCCATTCCGCTCAACACCGCCTGCGCCTCCGCCGACAACGCCGGCTCATCGCCTGTCCCGCCTGCCATGCCGGCTCCAAAAAACGTCCTGAAAATACCCCCTCCTTCACGGAACTGCAATATCTTCCTGATGGAATCCTCACGAATCTCGCCCCCCCTTGCCGCCGCCAGCACCCTCAACACCATGGGGCCGGCCGTGTTGATATTGACCCTGGCCCCCCCATGTACGGTGATGTACGGCACAACGCGGTCAAACAAGTCAGGCGTCATCCCCTTGATCCACAGCAACTCATGGACGGACAGGAACGGTCCATTCTGCAACTCCGCCGAAGTCCACACGGACCGCGCCAGCCCCGTATTCTTTTGCCCCGGCGGCGGCGCCGTGCGAGCCTCCACGATGGTCTTCGCCAGCGTATTGGCGGGCTCCGCTCCCAGCCCCGCCGTCACCCTGAACAGGGCGGCAAGCACCTCCGCCCTGCCAAAATTGACGTCAATCCGCCCCTGTTCATCCGACAACCCGTAGTTGGTCGCCACCGATCCATCCGCACACTCCCGGAGATAGGAGGCCGTCCAGCTCGTCCGCAGACCGGATTCCACCGCTCGGAACTCCTGGGGATTATTCGACCATCTTTCGTTGAGCGCCTTCCACCCGTTGGTTTCCTGCAACACGAGTGCAAGGCCATGGTCCACCCCGGCCAGGGCGGCCTGCCGCGAAACCACCTGCCCTCCCAGACGGCGGGCCACCTCCATCTGACCGCCCACATATGCTGCCACCGCCGCCGCCAGTGCCGCCAGAAAGAACAACGTCCAAAGCACCACAATCAGGATGCCGCCATCCTTCTCAGGATTAATACGGCGTCGCAGAGCTCCGCCCTCCAATGCCTCGCTCCACGCCTCTGCAATACAGGCACGCCTTCGCACTTCTTCTGGAGGGCGGAGCTCCCGCGACGCCGCTCTTCCTGGAGGGCGGAGCTCCCTCGACGCCGCCATTCCTGAAACACAAGGATTAACGACGTTCTGCATTACCACGCTCTTCCTTCACCGGATACCCTCTTGGCAACAGCACCGTTTGCTTAACCTCACCCTGCTCCTGCCCCTCCCGAAATCGCACCGCCATCGTCACCGCCACCGGCAGATTCGTGCGCCCAATCCATTCGCCAACCCAGACAACCCCGCCCTGCCCGTCATCACCCGCATCCCCATACGAAAACGAAACATCACGGACATCCGCCAACAGAACTTCGCCGGTCTCCTTCCCGCCCCCACCGCCGCCCAGCAGCTTGGACATACGCTTCACAACGCCCTGACTGAATTCATAACGGATCGTCCCCGGCCATGAATTCGACCCCTCCCCAGTGACTACTGCGGGGAACTCAAGCCAGGTTCCTGCCCCCTCAAAGGAGGCGGCCCGGCAGGGAGTCATGTTACACAGGTCTTTGCGTACCAGGGCGATGGTTATGCGGGCGGAGGCTCTCGGTCCCGAAAATTCACGCGCCCTTTCCCATACGCGGATCCCCGCCGCAAACCCGCCCAGAACCACCACCGACGCCACCGCCACAATGGCCGTGGCCACCAGCAGTTCCAGGAGCGTGAACCCCTTTCTCATTGGCGCCCCCGCACATCGAGCCATTCCGTGGCGATCATGTATCCGCCGGGCCGACCGACCGGCACAGCCTCCAGCACAAGACGGTGCAATGTCGCATTGGTCATGGAAATCAAGGTGTCACTCTGGAGTTTCCAGGTCAGTGACCCCGCCGGGGTTGCCCATGTCCCTCCATCCCGCGCTGGCGGTTCGCGCTTCGGCCACGCCGACAACTGCAGTTCGGTCAATTTGTCCTCGAAACCATCCGTGGCCGCCAGCACTTCTCGTGCGGAATCAAGACCGTTCACCGCCACACTGAATCCGCGGAGGACAGCGGTCATCCCGGCCGCCAGGATCACCGTTGCGACCAACACCTCCACCAAGGTGAACCCGCCCGGTTTTCGCCAAAGCACTCGTTTCTTGTGCATGAATGATTTACTCATCCGATGTTCACGGCGTCGCAGGAACTCCGCCCTCCAATTTGGAATCACCCAGGTTCACCCGACATTTCTTTCTGGAGGGCGAAGCTGCTGCGACGCCATTCTTTCTGGAGGGCGGAATTCCCGCAAGTGTCCCCTCATGTCACTCCCAATTCTTGATGTCGTCTTCGGTGCCGCTCTTGCCGTCCCGTCCCATTGAGAACAAATCATAACTGGTGGCGCGGTGTGTGCCCGGGCACCGGTACTGGTATTTCCTGCCCCAGGGATCCAGTGGTTTCCGCTCGAGGTAAGGTCCTTTGCCGGAGGCAACCATCAAGGCATCCACCCCTGCTTCCGTTGTTGGGAACGCTCCGGTATCCAGCCTGAACAGTTTCAGCGCCGTATCCAGACTGGTCAGATCCCCCTGGGCGATCTTGTCCTTGGCCTCATCCGAACGCCCGATCAGACTCGGGGCCACCATCGCCGCCAGCGCGGCAATGATAATGACCACAATCATCAATTCAATGAGTGTAAATCCCTGACGTTTTCCAATAGTTTTCATATCACACCTTCCTGTTATTCCCTGACCATCTCTACATGCATCAGCCCCCACCCCACCCCCCTTGGCGTCCTTAGTGC
>JBIJCW010000089.1:0-8729 GCA_044344495.1 Kiritimatiellia bacterium
AAAAGCCATTCTGATTCCCAGCGGGATTGATATGCTTGCCTGGCGCGGTGCCGTGTATGGCCGGGATCTCTATGGGGATGTGGGGGTGCGATGTTATTCGGACTTGGACATTCTGGTCAGTCCGGTGCACCAACATTGCGTGTTGGGCGTGCTTCGTGGCGAGGGATATCGCCTGCGTGGAGGGGGGCTGCCGGAGTGGTTTATTGCGCGGCACCACCTTCACTGGCCCATGGTCAGTCCCGACGGACAAGTGCCGATCGATGTGCATTGGGCGGTGGATCATCCCTACACGGTCGGTCCCCGTGTCCCTGTGGATGTGTTTCTTGGTGATAAGAACGGTGTTGCGCAAATCCTCCTCGCCGCCTTGCATGTTGAGAAAGAGGCCCGTTTGAGGACCTGTTCCCGTGAAGAAGATCTCCGTGATCGTCTGTTGCGGAACGGGCCGGTATGGCCATGGATGGATCTGGCGATTATGGTTTCCGGTGCGTCGCGCACGGGATGTGAGGATGAGTTGGCCACACTGGCCGAAAAGCACGGAGCGGCCGCCTTGATGGGCCGAGTCCGCTTTGTTTTGTCACGTTGGTTGGGGGTGGCCGGGGCTGGGAGATTCATCTACAGGCCGGAACCCAAGGGCAGGACCATCGCGGAACGCCCATGGGCGATGCGTCTGGCGGAACGGATGGGGTGTCGGGCGGACGTCCTTTTGGATTGGGTGGATTATCTGCGCGAACCGGTATCGAAGTCCAAGCGAATGATTCGCCTGTTGAGTGTCCTGCGTCTTGCGTTTGACAGTGTGTTGGCTGTGGGTTACGGGATCGGGAGAGGGGTGTTCATGGGATGCCGCCGCAAGATTGGATGAACATCAGTCGGCCCGAGAGCGAATGGCGGAAATGGCGTACTTGCTCCGCATGTCACTAGAATGGTAAGTATTGGCGCAACAAAGGCATTGGCAGGGCCGAAGCGTGAATACTGAGACGACCATTCTTGTGATCGAGGACGATCCCGACGGGCGCAGATCCGTCGAGGAGGCTATTCGTGATGCCGGGTACCGCGTCCTGACAGCGGCCACCGGCAGGGGTGGGGTGGATGCCGCGCTACGGGAAACTGTCCATGTGGTGTTATCCGACCTGATGCTTCCAGACATTGACGGGTTGCAGGTGCTGGAGGCCGTGCGCCGTCAGAAACCTGGCGTACCTGTACTGATCATGACCGCCTTCGGATCGGTGGATACGGCCGTCAAGGCCTTGCATCAGGGCGCCTATGATTATCTTGTCAAACCGTTGGACCTTGAGGACTTGCAGGTCAAGATGGGGCGGGCGGCGGAAACCAGTCGTCTGCGGTCGGAAGTAGCCCGGTTGAGCGACGAAGTGCGGGGGCGGTACCGGTCAACGTCGATGGTGGCGGGATCTGCAAAGATGCAGGAGGTGCTGCGTCAGATTGCGGCGGTGGCGGATACCAATGCCACGGTTCTGATTCTCGGGGAAAGCGGCACAGGGAAGGAACTGGTGGCAAGGGCGTTGCATGCCGACGGGCGTCGCGCGGAGGGTCCGTTTGTGGCGGTGAACTGCGGTGCGTTTACCGAATCGCTGCTGGAGTCGGAATTATTCGGTCACGAAAAAGGATCCTTCACCGGGGCTGCCGAGCGTCATTCCGGGTCCTTCGAGCGCGCGGAAGGCGGGACGCTGTTTCTGGACGAGATCGGCATTGCTCCCCTGTCCGTGCAAGCGCGGTTGTTGCGGGTGCTGGAGCAAAAGGAAGTATTGCGTGTCGGGGGGCGTGCACCGGTAAAGGTGGATGCGCGCATTGTGGCGGCATCCAACAGGGATTTGGATGAACTGGTGGAATCCGGGGAGTTCCGGAAGGATCTTTTGTATCGCCTGCAGGTGGTGACCCTGCGGGTGCCGCCTTTGCGGGAGCGTATGGACGACATTCCCGTACTGACCGAGCGGTTTGTGAGGGCCGCGTGCACGGAGCATGGTCGGCAGATTGACCGGATCCTTCCGGAAACGATGGTCAAATTGCAGGGGCATTCGTGGCCCGGCAATGTCCGCGAGTTGCGCAACGTGATCGAGTCGGCTGTGATTATGGAAAGCGGTCGCATCCTTGGTCCTGGCGCCATTCAACTGGGGCGGGTCAGTGTCCTGGCGCCAGCGGCCGGCGGGGGGACGCTGGCGGAGGTTGAGCGGGAGGCTATTCTCGCGGCGCTTCGGCGGCATGCGGGAAACCGCCAACTTACCGCCGATGCGCTCGGGGTATCGACCCGGACGGTTCAGCGAAAAATCCGGGAGTACAATCTGCCGTTTTAGCCTATTGCCGCCGTGATCCAGTTCATCATACGCCGAATCCTCTACATGATCCCGACGATTCTCGGGGTCATCCTGATTACCTTCCTGCTGTTCAATGCGGTTGGTGGTAGTCCGGCATCGGTAGCCTTGGGCAAGACGGCGTCGCCGCGGGCACTGGAGGAGTTCGATGAACAACGGGGATTCAACAAGCCCCTGTTCATGGGGTGGTGGACGCCGACGCGTGCCTTTCCTGAGTGGAGGGGGGATGCGGGTGGCGGGGGATGGGCTGGGGTGGCGGGCGTTCCATATGTCAAGGAAAGTGAAAAGGGGTGGATTCGGTTGGAGGCGGGGCAGCGGGCGCGTCTGCCATTGGCGTTCGGACTGAAACCCGGTGGCGAGTACCGATTGCGTGTGCAGGCGCGATCGGCGGGCGGCGGCGCCCTGCGGCTGGTGGGGGATACGGCGGGGCAGTCGGGTCAGGGGGTGCCGTTTGACGGCGGATGGCGACGACGGAGCTTACCGTTTGCTGCCCCGGCGGATGGAAGCGTGGAGATCGAATGCCGGGGTGCGACTGTCGAGGTGCGGTTACTGGCGGTTGAGCGGCGGATGTCCGCGTTCTGGGATTCGCAGTTGACGCATTTTCTGGGGCGCCTGGCGCGCTGGGATCTTGGTGAATCCATTGCCACGAATCAGAAGGTGACGGCCATGTTACGGCGCGGCATCGGACCGTCGCTGATGTTGACGGTGCCGGTTTTTGCAGGAGAATTGGTTCTCTCGCTTGGGCTGGCGTTATGCTGCGCTTATTTCCGGGACCGCTGGCCGGATCGGTTGTTGGTGGTGAGTTCCGTGGCCTTGATGAGCGTAAATTACCTGGTCTGGATTATTCTTGGACAATTCATCTTTGCGTTCAAACTGCGTTGGTTTCCGATCTGGGGATTTGAATCGTGGCGGCATCTGCTGCTTCCGGTGGCGATTGGCATCATCAGTGCGATGGGGGCCAATCTGCGTTTTTACCGCACCATCATGCTGGATGAACTCTACAAGGACTATGTGCGGACGGCGTTTGCCAAAGGGCGCGGGCCGGTAGGGGTACTGTTCCGGCATGTATTGCCCAATGCCATGATCCCGGTGATCACGAACACGGTCATCGCCATTCCCTTCCTGTATACGGGCAGTTTGTTGCTCGAAAGTTTTTTTGGAATTCCAGGACTGGGAGGAATGAGTGTGAATGCCATCAACTCCTCAGACGTGGACGTGGTGCGTGGAGTGGTGTTGGTGGGGGCGGTCATCTACGTGGTGGCCAGCCTGGTTTCGGATGTGTGTTATGCCGTGGCGGACCCGAGGGTGAAGTTGAGATAACGTTATGGTGGAATCGGACGGACAATCCTTATGGCGGGAGGCGTGGGCGCAATTGCGGCGTCGGCGTCTCATCCGGGTATGCCTGTGGGTGATTGCGATTTTCTTCGCGGTCTCGTTGTATGGAGAGATCGTATACAGGTGGTATCGGTTTCGTGACGAAACGCCATCGTATCAGCGGGTGGACTTGCAGCAACGCTATCAGCCGCCGAGTCTGTTCAGTCATCCTTTCCGGCCAGCAGGGGGGGAAGCGGGCGGGGTGGCGGCATCGATCCGGCGGTTGTTGCGGCATCCGCTGGGCACGGATAATCTCGGCCGGGATGTGCTGCAGCGGACGGTCCAGGGGGCCCGGATTGCCTTCCTTGTGGGTGTGGTTACCTCGATGATCGCGATTCCGATCGGGGTAGTGCTGGGGTGTCTGGCGGGGTATTTCGGGAGGTGGGTGGATGATGGGGTGGTTTGGCTATACAGCACGGTGGCCAGTATGCCGGGCCTGTTGTTTGTCCTGGCAATTTCGATGGTTGTGGGCAAGGGACTGACGGGGGTTTATCTGGGGATCGGGCTTACGACGTGGGTGGGGCTGTGCCGGTTGGTGCGGGGCGAAGTGATGAAGCACCGGGAGCGGGCATACGTTCTGGCGGCCCGCTCGTTGGGGTATGGCTCGGGGCGGATTATATTTCGTCATATCCTTCCGAACGTGTTTCATATTATTATTATCACGTTTTCACTCAGGTTCCCGGCCGCGATTGGCACGGAAGTCTTGATGAGTTTCCTGGGAATCGGGGTGCAGGGGGAACCGTCGTGGGGGGTGATGGTCAGCAATGCCCGTCTCCGCCTGTGGCAGGGGGTCTGGTGGGAAATGACCGCTGTCACGGTGGCGATTCTGGTCGTGGTGTTGGCCTTCAACCTGGTGGGCGATGCGTTGCGTGATGCGCTGGATCCAAGACTGAAGACACGGGAAGGATGAGTTGAGAGGAAATGACTATGGCAAAACGACGGGCCGCAAATCAGATTGACCACGCTACTGTGCTTGAATTGTTCCGGCGACCTGAATATGTGCCGATGACGGCCGGGGAACTGGCGGACGCCCTGAACCTGCGTGGCGCCGGGCATAAGGCCCTGATGCAACTCCTGCATCAGATGGTGGGTAACGGCGAGATCGTGGTCATCCGCAAGACGCGCTACACGCTGGGTGCGCCGGCCGATCTGGTGACCGGGCGGCTGGAAATCAAGCGATCGGGCGACGGGTACCTGACTGATACGGGGGTTGAGTTTGCGGTGAAGATTGACCGCGGGACGATGGAAACGGCCCTGCCGGGGGATTTGGTTGTTGTTCGTCTGGAACCGCCCCGGAGCGGGGTTCCCGAATGGCAGCGCCATGGACAGATCATCCGGATGGTCGAGCGGGCGACGCGGGTGGTGGTGGGAACCTTGCGGAGCACGGGAAAATTCCTGTATGTGGTGCCGATGGACCCCGCCTACCAGCAGGATTTCTACGTTCCGGAAACCAAGGGCGCCAATCTGAACGACCGCGTGGTGATCCAGTTTACCAACTGGGAGAGTCGCCATGTCAATCCTGAGGCCGAGATCATTGAGGTTATCGGGCCCGCGGACAATCCCTCGCTTGACACGTTGGCGGTCATGCGCAACTACGACCTGCCGGAGTCATTCCCCGAGGAGATCATTCATGAGGCAGGGAAGGCGGCGACCCGGTTGACGGAGCATGGCAAGCGGCTCGATTTAAGGAACAGGTTCATTTTCACCGTGGATCCGGTGACGGCCAAGGATTTTGATGATGCCTTGTCGCTGGAGAAGGATGCGGAAGGCTTGCGGGTTCTAGGGGTTCATATTGCCGACGTCAGCCACTTTGTGACGCCTGGCAGCGCCTTGGATCGGGAGGCGTTGGAACGTGGAAACAGCGTTTATCTGCCGGACAAGGTGATCCCGATGTTGCCAGAGGAACTTTCCAACGGGCTTTGCAGTCTGAAGCCGGGTCAGGATCGTCTGACGTTCTCGGTGTTCATGAGTTTCGACAGCGCCGGCCGGATGGTGCGGTCGCGATGTGAGCGTAGCGTTATTCATTCCAAGTTGCGGTTGACGTATGAGCAGGCGCTGGCGGTTATTGAGACGCCGGACGGGATGCGTTGCCGTGAGGAAAGCGTATCGAACGAGGTCATGGGGTTGATCAAGGATGTATGCGGACTGGCGATGCAACTCAGGCAACTGCGGATGCAGCAGGATGCATTGAACATTGATCTGCCGGAAAGCCAGATTGTGATCGGGAAGGACGGGATGATTGAAGACATCCGCCCGGTCATCAACGACATTTCGCACCAGATGATCGAGGAATGCATGGTGGCGGCCAACGAGGCGGTCGACCGGGAGTTGAGTCACCGGGGGATCCGGCTGATCCACCGGTTGCATGAGCCGCCTGCCGAGGACAAGTTGCAGTTACTGAAGGAAGAACTCAAGGACATGGGGTATCAGCCGGGGGATTTGCGCCAACGCGGGAATCTGATGCAGTTTGTGCGACGGATCAAGGACACGCCGCTGGCCCACAGTGCGCAGATGGCCATCCTGCGGAGCATGAAGCGGGCGGTCTACTCCGCCAAGGAAGGTGGGCATTTCGGTTTGGCCAAGAAGTATTATGCGCATTTTACGTCGCCCATCCGCCGGTATCCCGACCTGGTGATTCACCGGTTGCTGGCGGCAGCGATCGAGAAACGGGCGACGCCGTACAAACCTGATGAGCTGGACCGGACGGCGTTGCATTGTTCGGAGACCGAGCAGGCGGCGGAACAGGCTGAACGAGATCTGATGGAGATCAAGAAGTACAGGTTTCTTGCCCAGCAGGTTGAGACAGGCAAGCCGCTGATTTATGAAGCGGTGGTGGTCAAGGTGGCCAATTTCGGGCTTTTTGTGGAATTGGATGATCTGGACGTGCAGGGACTGGTACATGTGTCCGCCCTGTCCGAGACCTTTGTGCGGTTTGATCCGGGAGCCAAGGCGTTGCGGGTCGGCAAGGAGATCTATCGGGTCGGGACGCGGATGCGTGTGTTCGCCGGGCGGGTGGATTTCGATAAGCGACGTATTGACTTTGTTCCGGCGAAGGAGAAAGAGACCGGTAAGGGGCAAGCGGACGTCAAGCGTCAGCAGGGTCATGGCAGGCGGAGACGGCGGTAGGGGGATGGGGGTACGGACTACGGAATACGGTGTACGGAGTAGCGAAGTGACAGTGCAAAACAATAAATGGATGGCGGTTTTGATTGGGGCCGGAGTCGTGATGCTGGCGGGGGCAGTGTTCGGGGCGGAATCGATGGCGGAAATGGAGAAGCGTTTTCATCCTGAGACCGCACCGATCCGGATGACCTATGATATTACCTACCGGTTTCTGGGCATGGAATTGGGGTTTCTGGGGCGGATGGAGCTGGTGGCCTCAACCGGCAAGTGGAAAGAACGGGTTTCGGGCAACGAGATTCCTGTGGCTTTTATTGATGTGCGGGTGCGGTCCAAGGATTGCCTGAAAGGGGAGGGCGGTCGTTCGCGGATCAATGACCGGATGGTGGCGGTGCTCGAGATCCCCAGTATGAATGCCCTGATATTTGCCAAGGAGGCGGATGAGCGTTTGAATCCAGTGTTTGGCCGAAGTTCGGTCGTTCGGACCGTTTCGTGCTATGACACTCAGTCGGGAACGCTGGACTACGTTGGGCTGAATCTTGCTACGGGGAATCTCAGCACCAATCTCTCTGCACCCGAAGCCATCTTCGAACTCAGCCGTAAGATTGGCGGCGTCATGAGTTTCCTTGCGGCCCGGTATACGCAGGACGGAACGGTTAAGTTACCCCCGGATGCCGGGAAGATCGCGGTTAATCTGGACGGTCAGGTGGTCAAGGTGGCGTTGTTGACCAATCCGGCGAAGAGTCCAGTTTGTCTGGATCATCGGCGGTTCCCATCGTTGCATGTCGCGACGGCGATGGAGCGGGGGAGTACAGTACGGGCGCGCGAATTTCATGCCTGGGGTGTATTGTTCTCGGATCTGGCGAAGGCAGTTGGGGATGACGGCTTAAAGCAGGCGGTCGTGACAGCGCCGATCAATGCGCTGGTGCCGCTGGTCATGGACTACGAGTTGGCGTTGGGGTCTGTCCGGGTAGTGATGAAGGGCAGTGCTGTGGGAGAGGCGTCACCCGTGTCGTCGGCGGTCGTGGAAAGTCCAGAACCGGTGGACGAAAAACACGCCGCTGCAGACAATCGCCTCAGCGCCCACCTTGGTCATGAAGGGGGTCCACTCCAGGCGGCGGCTAAAGAACCACACCAGCGCCTCTGAGGCGACATAGGCGCCAATCCAGAGGACCCAGAAGCGGGCAAACTGCGAAGCCGTTCCCGCCAGTTGACCACGTTCGAATGTCCACATTTTGTTTCCCGAAAAGCTGACCAATCCGCCGACCGGCCGGCTGATGAGATTGGCGCTCAACGGCGACAAGCCGCCGAACCGGATCAAAATGCCATAGAAGCAGAAATCAGTGATTGCCGCGCAAATCCCTACGGTTAGATAACGGCGGAGTTGTGTGATGAGTTTCATGGGGCATGGACTGCTGTGTTGGGCGGGAAAGACATGGGCGAGAATGTAGTCAATGGCATCGCGAATGGCAAGGCAAGGGTCGGGGGAGGCGTTATCAATGAACCGGGTTATTCCCGGTGAAGGGGGTGTTGGGGTTTGGCTATGGTGCGGGGCTTGCCATGGCTCAACTTCCTTCACCCGTGACGCAAGGTCTACCCCTCATACACAAGTCTTCCTGGACAAATAATAGACAGGATTTCAACATTCAACATCGATCCCGGAAAATTCAGGCAGATTTCACCACCCGCCTGGAGTACCAGGCTAGAGACGCGAAGTCACAGAGAATTCCCAATCCCGTGCAAATGTAGCGGGATTTTTCGCTCGTGAGTACCCAAGCGAAAAAGCCCGCTACGGTTTCATGGAGCCATAAAACGAGAAAGAGGAGAAAAAAGCGGTTTCGTGGAAATTAAACGTTATTAGTGGTTGGATCCCGCTCAACGAGTGCCTCCGCCGCAGGCTCCTCCCCCTTC
>JBIJCW010000090.1:0-8685 GCA_044344495.1 Kiritimatiellia bacterium
GTCCCAGAAGACCATCCAACGCGACATTGACTATCTGCGTGACAGCCTGCGGGCGCCGATCGAGTATGACCGGGAGCGCAAGGGATTCTATTACACCGATACGCACTGGTTCCTGCCGTCCATCAGTGTCAGCGAGGGCGACCTGCTGGCCATCCTGGTGGCGGAGAAGGCGCTGGAGCAGTACCGTGGCACCCCTATCGCCACCACATTGGAACGGGTCTTCAGCAAGATCACCGACCTATTGCCCGAGAAGATCACCATCCGGCCGGAACTCATTTTCAACAAGTTCAGTTTCACGACACCACCCACGCGTCCGATTGACATGGAAGTCTGGTCGGTGGTGGTCAGGGGGTTGGTGAATCAGAAACTGTTAACGATGGGATACCGGGCCCCTGACAAAGGCGTGACTACCCAGTGGGAGGTTGCCCCGCTGCACATGGCCAACCTGCAGGGAGAGTGGTATCTGTTTGCCAAGGCGGAAGGCGAGGGTCACATTCGCCAGTTCTCCATTGGCCGGATACAGTCGGTCAAACTGACCAGTCGTTCGTTCGAGATGCCGGCCGGTTTCGATGCCAAGAAACTGCTGGCCAACACGTTCGGGAGGTTTGCGTTGCATGACCACGATCACACCATCCGTCTGCTGTTCGACCAGCATGTGGCCGCCTGGGTATTGGAGAAGCAATGGGGGCCGAAACAGGTCATCCGCAAACGCAAGAGTGGCGATGTGGAGCTTTCCTTCTCCGCCGCCGGCGTGTTTGAGGTCTTCCGCTGGGTAATGGCCTGGGGGCGTTATGTCAAGGTATTGGCCCCAACCGAACTCAAGAAAATGGTTGATGATGAAATAAAGGCCATGTGCAAAGTCCGGAAGATCAAGAAATGAGAGATCAAGGATGAAAAGTGCGCTCCTGATTCTGGTGCTGGCTTATGCGGCGACAGGCAATGCCCAGTCGTAAAGACCGATGTCGTGGTGCCCTCCTTGGCCTTGCCGTTTGCGATGCCTTGGGGACTACCCTTGAGTTCAAGGCACCGGGGACGTACAGGCCGATCTCCGACATGGTGGGGGGCGGGCCGTTTGGGCTTAAGCCCGGGCAGTGGACCGATGACACCTCCATGGCACTTTGCCTCGCCGAGAGCCTGATTGAGAAGAAGGGCTTTGACCCGGTTGACCAACTGGAGCGGTATGTGCGTTGGTATCGGGAAGGACATCTCAGTTGCACGGGTTCATGCTTCGACATCGGAACGACCACCCGATCCGCCCTGGAGACCTTCATGGCTACGCACGACCCCTATTGTGGATCCACGAATCCCCGTGCCGCCGGCAACGGCAGTATTATGCGGCTGGCGCCAGTGCCCATGTTCTTTGCGCACCAACCTGCCGCTGCCATTGAGAGATCAGGGGACAGTTCGCGGACCACGCATGGTGCCAGAACCTGCGTGGATGCCTGCCGGTATATGGGCGGCCTGATCGTGGGGGCACTCAAGGGGGTGGGGAAGGAAGACCTATTATCAGACCACTATGCCCCGGTTTCTGGGTTCTGGCGCGAATTTCCGTTATGTCCGGAAATTGACGAGGTTGCCGGGGGTTCATTCAAGCGGCGGAATCCACCCGAGATCAAGGGCACAGGGTACGTTGTCCGATCCATGGAGGCTGCCCTTTGGGCATTCCACCAAGGTAGCGACTTCCGTGAAGGCGCCTTACTAGCCGTCAATCTTGGCGATGATGCTGATACGACCGGCGCAGTGTATGGGCAAATTGCCGGTGCCTATTACGGATACGAAGGCATTCCCGAGGACTGGCGGAACATGGTTTCCATGACGGATGTGATCGTGGAGTTCGCGGACAAGTTGCATGTGCTGTCCCCAAATGCGCGTGCGTGAGGTTGGTGCGGCATGCGGGGTTGATGCAGAGGGGCATGGCGCCGGTGTCGTGGATGAACGCGGGTTCAACGGTGAGTCGGTTGAGGCGTGTTTTCATCGGAATATACCTGAATCACTTTATCGACAAAGCATGTCGCTGTCGGAAAGTTGCGTTTCTCTCTGGTCATATGCTTTCGGATGATTTGCTGGCACTGCTGGCAAAGACCAAAGTTAAGTTGCCGCGCAGAACGCTACACAACGTTGGCCTCCACCGGGATAAACCCGGTGGGCGGCATAATCAACGTTGGCCTCCACCGGGATAAACCCGGTGGGCGGCATGATCAACGTTGGCCTCCATAGGGATGCGTCTGGTGGGAGGTATTGTCAATGGTAGCGGCAACAACGCCCGGAGATATGCCCGCGCCAGGCTGAGAAGGTTGGTTTCCCTTGGAGAAAGCAGTATAATGCGGATGGAAGGAGGTGGGTTGTGAATGCCGAGGTCGTTTACTTTCACGCCTATGACATCGCGCAGGAAGCCGATTTGGAAGTGATCGAGGCGACCATGCGGGAGACCTTGGAGCCGTTCCGTTTTGGCCGGCTGAAGGATGCGCCGCGCGGTTTCCCGGTGTATCGCCCCTTGTCCATCCAGATCCCGGCCATCCAGGCGGAAGTAAGCGGCGAGGCGGTGTGGCTGTACCCTTCAGTCAAGATCTTCGCGGTGGGCGCGTTGTCGGTCAAGATTCGCATTCCGGTGTCATGCATGGCGCTTGGTGATCTGTTGCGGTGCCGTAATCCTGTGTTTACAGACGGAAGCACGCTGGAACAGCAGGCCAGTCTGATTGCCCGGCAGGTTTTCGAGCGCATCCGCGCTGGGCTGGCCATGCCGGCGGATACGTTATCCGATCCGGAGGTCTATACGGTCTATTGCGTGGAGACTCCGCTTCCGAGGGATGGGGACAGTCATGGGTGGTTGGAAGCCAACCGGCGGCATGTGGCCGGTCTGCTGGTGGGTGAGGCTGATCCGGCGTGCCTGAGCGATCAGGAAGTGCAGGAAACGGTGCAGTACCAATACGCCTACTACAGGCACGACCTTGTGGTGGTTGACTGGGATGCCGCCCTCGTGCTGGATCATCCCAGCGAATTCAGCGACACCTTGTATGTCATGGAACTGGCCAATGTGCAGTTGGACCAGTTGCGTGCGTATGACGACACGCTGGACCGGGCATTGGACAAGGCCTATGACGACGTTGAGCTGGCGGCGCGCGTGTTTGCGCCGGGTGCGAGAACCCGGGTTCTACGGGAGTTGCGCGAGATCCGGATGGACATCACCAAGATGGCGGATGAGTTGTCCAATATCTCCAAGTTTTTTGGCGATTGGCATCTGGCAAGGGTGTATCTCGGGTGTGCGGAACGATTTCATCTGCGCGAATGGGAGGAAAGTGTCATGCAGAAGTTGCGGACGCTGGACGGCCTTTATACCATCCTGCAGCAGGACGGTAACAACAAGCTGATGCTTATTCTTGAAAGCTCCATTGTGGCGCTTTTTGTGATCGACCTGATCATTATCGTCATTTTAGGAAAAGTGTAGTTGGCGATCCTCCGGCTTACACCACGCCCATCCTGTTGCAACGGTCAATTCACACTTCTTGCTTCGCCTTGATCTGCAATTTCCTTCCTGTGGCTTTTGCCAGCCCGGCCTTCGGAAGAACGACTGTCAGCACTCCATTATGTGCAGGGTGCTATTGCATTCAATCAACGTACTGGGTAGCGGGACAGGCCGGCTATTCGTATGAAGGACTCTCGCGTGTGATCTTGCCGCGGAAGAGCCGGTAGACCCACACCTGGTAGGCGATGACGATCGGCACCATCACCAGTGCCACGGCGAGCATGATGCCGAGCGTTCTTGGTGTGGAGGCGGAGTTGAACGCCGTCCGGCTGAAGGCCGGGTCGATGCTGGATGGGAAGATGTTCGGGAACAAACCTGCCACGCCGAAGAAGGTCGCGGCGACAATGGTCATGGCGGAGCACCCCCATGCCTTGCCCCACTGTTCCTGTGCCATGCAAATCCGGGTCAGGATCAGGCCAATGGCGGCGAGCAGTGGGAAAGCCCAGAGTAGGGGCATGTGCAGGCAGTTACGGTAGAGGGGGGTGGCAAACCAGCTTGCAACCAGAAAGAGTACTGCCACCGCGAATAGTGCCGGCCACAGCCTGACGGCGGTGCGCCCTGCCCGCGCGCTGAGTTCGCCAGCGGTCCGCCAGGCGCCCCAGATGGCGCCATGCACGAGAAAGAGCATGACGAATAGTGCCCCGCCGAGCAGTCCGTAGGGATTGAGGAAGGTCAGCAGGTTGCCCTGCAGCACGCCGTCGGCATCAACCGGTACGCCGGCAAAGATGTTGGCAAACGCCACGCCCAGCAACAGCATGGGCAGGGCGCTGCCAACGATGAACAGGGCGTCCCAGCGGGCGCGCCAGGCGGGATGATCGACCTTGCCGCGATATTCGAAGGCGATCCCCCGGATGATGAGCGCGAAGAGCAGAAGCATGAGCGGGGTGTACATGGCGCTGAACATGGTGGCATAGGCGGCCGGGAAGGCGGCAAAGGTGGCGCCGCCGGCGGTCAGCAGCCAGACTTCGTTGCCGTTCCAGAACGGTCCCATGCTGGTGTAGAGCATGCGCCGTTCCGTTTCGTCCCGCGTTACAAATGGCAACAGCGTACCCAGCCCGAGGTCAAACCCGTCGAGCATAAAGTAAACGGCCCAGAGAATTCCCCAAAGAATGAACCAGATTGTTTCCAGCATGACCCTGCCCTCCCGTTATTACTGCCTATGCTTGCGTCTTACGCTTGTTCCGAGACCGGCCCCTTGAGTGCGTGCCGGATGATCAGTGAAACTGCCACAAACCCGAGGATGCCGTAGACGGTGATAAACGCGACGAGACTTGTGGCGACCTGTCCAGTTGCCAGGCGCGACACGGCATCGGAGGTTTTCATCACGCCGTACACAATCCACGGTTGCCGGCCGACTTCCGCGAGTATCCAGCCGGCTTCGCAGGCGATCCACGGGAGCGGCAACGCCAGCAGGATGGCCCGCAGCAGGAGCGGATGGGCCACGGGGTTATTCCGGCAGAGCCAGGTCAGCAGGGCGATCAGCAGGATTGCAGCGCCGGCTCCGAGCATCGCCTTGAAGGAGAGCCAGGTGAGAATGACCGGCGGTCGCTCGGCGGGCGGGAACTCCTTGAGCCCCTTGACGGTGGCGTGCCGGTCATGAAAGGCCAGCAGGCTCAGCATGCCGGGGATCGGGAGGATCTGCAATGTGTTGCGCTCGTGCGCCGGGTCAGGCCGTTGGAGCAGGTAGATGGGGGCCTCCGCCGTGGTCTCCCAATGCGCCTCCATGGCCGCCAGTTTCGCGGGTTGCGCGGCGGCAACCTCGGAGCCGCTGAGATGTCCGAGCCCCATGACGACCAGTGTGGCCGCGAGGGTGAAGATTGCCGCCAGGTGGAAGGAACGCGAGAAGAAGGGGATGTTCTGCCGGCGCAGGAGGTGCCAGGCGCTGATGGCCAGCACGAAGAACCCGGCCAGAACATAAGCGCCGCTGAGCGTATGCACGAAGGTGGTCACGGCGAAGCGTTGCGTGATCACCGCCAGGAAGTCAGTGACCTCGGCGCGGCCGTTGCGGATGGCGTACCCCACCGGGTGCTGCATCCATGAATTGGCGGTGAGGATCCAGAAAGCGGAGAGATTCGAGGCGAAGGCCACCAGCCAGATCGCCAGGAGGTGTGCCTTGGGCGAGAGCTTCTGCCAGCCGAAGGCCCAGACGGCGATAAAGGTGGATTCCAGAAAGAAGGTGACGGTGGCCTCGATCGCCAGGAGTGCGCCAAAGACGTCGCCGACATAGGTGGAGTAGCGTGACCAGTTTGTGCCGAACTGGAACTCGAGCGTAATGCCGGTGACCACGCCGATGGCGAAGTTGATCAGGAAGAGCTTCCCCCAGAACTTGGCCATACGGCGGTATTCATCCTGGCCGGTCCGGACGTAGCACGTCTCCATGATGGCGATCAGCACCGAGAGGCCGAGCGTCAGCGGCACAAAGAGGAAGTGAAACATTGTGGCGACGGCGAATTGTAACCGGGATAAGAGCAGGACATCCATGACTACCTCCTTGTGGGGCCTTGCGGCCGTTGTGGGGCCGCGAGTTTTGAAAACGTGACATTCGCGAGCGAGTGGCGCAACTGGCGGCGGGCTTTTTCCCAGACGCGATGCGCGGTGCACGCGCCGGAGTTCTGGCAGGAACGCGGGTTCATGATGCAGGTGTTGAGCACCAGGGTCCCCTCGGCAGCCTCCACGACGGCCAGCAGGGTAAGTTTCGTTGGCGGCATGATGAGTTCGTAGCCGCCGCGAGCCCCCTGATGAATCCGGAGGATTCCTGCGTGCGCCAGGCGCTGGGCGATCTTGCCGAGAAACTGTCCGGGAATGTCCCGTGCCGCCGCGATCTCCCGCCGCGGCACGACCCGCCCCGCAGGCTCATCAGCCAGATGTAGCGCACAGCGTACGGCGTATTCGGTGGCTCGCGTGATCTGCATCCTTCCTCCGGTTCGTCCATATCGGATATAAGTAATCCGATATGTCGAGAATACTAGCGTTCCCATGGTTGGTCGTCCATCAGAAACAGCGGCATCACCGAAGGGTTTCAGTGATGTGTGCCTAGGTAAACAGCGGGTGCCCCCGTTAATGTCCGAGAGCCGGTCCGCCTTCGCCCTGAGGGGCTACGGCGTGACAGCCTTCGCTCTTGCTGCGCGGCGAGCGAAGGCTGGTGGGCGTTACTGGATTCGAACCAGTGACCTCTTGCATGTGAGGCAAGCGCTCTAACCAACTGAGCTAAACGCCCAAAAGAAGGGGCAGATGATGCCGAGATGAGGCCTGTGCGTCAAGCGGATTTACCGTATCTTGATACCAAATCCGTAAAACATGGACGTGACGTAGGTGGTCTCAACGTAAATGCCGACGCTCTGGGTGAAGTTGTAGGTCAAGCCGAGGCTGAGCAACGGATTGATTTCAGTGGTGGTTGTTGTGGCTTTGGCGGCGGCTTCCTCGGTTTGCGAGAAGTCCGCGCCGAAGGCGGCGTAGATGTAGAGATCATCAAGGAGGGTTTCGTCGCTGCTGATCAGGGCCATGTTTCCGCCGACGATATCAATGGCGTCGGTGTTGGCGTAGTAGAGGCTCGTCCGGAAGGCGAGGTCGGCAAGGAAGTCCGAGGGGATGCATACGGTCACGCCCAGGGAGCCGGCGAAATCCAGGGGGTTCTTGTCGAAATCCACGGCTCCCAGATCCAGGAAGGCGCGGAATCCCTCGGTGAAGCTGTAGGTTTGGCGCACGCCATAGAAGGAGAGGTCCTTGCTCATGACAGCGCCGGGTATGAATTCCAGTTGGCCGGGGTCGCGCAAGTTGGCGGTATCGGCGACTTGGAGACCGATCAGTTCGGCGTTGACGCAGGTGACGCCTGCCAGGAGCAGTGAGCCGAGGAGAGACAGTCGTTTAGTGGAGTATTTCATGATGATGGGCCTTCCGGGTTCGATACAAGTTCTTGTAATCGCATATGAGCGACGGGGGTATAGTGCAAAATGTCTGGTCGGGGGTCAAGCGGAAGCGACAGCGCCCAAAACTGCGGAACATGCTTTAGTGTGAAGAGTTGAATCCGTTCCGCACACACCACAACGGCTCACGCGACGGTTCGCCCTGCCCGAATGGGAAGGCAACACTTGAGGTTAAGCAGGTGGGCGAGGCGTCCCTGCCGAGCCTGCCCGCTCCCGACCAAACGGGAGGGCAGGCGGGCCGTCTTCAGGCGGTTGGCCTGAGGCTGACAAGAAGAGGTCACGGGGATCGACAATACGGCATTAATCAGCGATGCGATGAGACGGTCGCAAACAGGAATCTAACGGAAAAAACCTACTTTTCTGCCTCAACAAACGCTTGATCTCATCGGCCTGTGGTATATATTCGCCGCACGGAGGGGTGAAACTGTGATAGTGAAGGAAAACCGAACATGAAGGAGTCGATAAAGACGATCACAATGCTGCTGGGATCAGGGCGATAATAATAGTGTTTTATCCATGTCGTTCAAACAACTACATGGAAATCACAAACGCCTCAATTTCATTCATTCTGGTCGCCATGTATCATCCAAATAATTTACGGGCACGGAGTGTGCCCGCACAAGACGCATTTCTCAAAGGTAGTGAAGTGACATAATTACGGGTTAAGGAGTCTCGATAATTTTGCTGCGAAGGTGGCAGATTCTTTGGAGGGACGAAACGGAGGTCGTCTCTACAGTAATCCGCCAGTTTCCCCCTCGGCGGTGACCTGTTATGCATATTATGGGTTTAAAATGACAAAAACTTACAAAACTTTATTATTCCTGTTGGCTTTCCCTCTTATAGGGGGGAGTGTTTCCGGTTGCCGGACCCACACCGTGGCTTCAAGTCAAAAAAACTCCCGCGATAATACAGTGCCTGCTGGTAATAATCCTACTACGTCAACGAATGCCCCCTCTGAGTCAGTCGAACTGCGCCCCGGTCTATTGATTAATGTCAATGTGCTGGTGGCGGGAAAAAATGAGATCGCTGCACCCGGTAAGCGGATAACGGACAAGGGCACTATTTCCATGCCCCTGCTTGGTAATGTTCAGGTCAGCGATCAGAGTCTTGAGAGCCTCAGCGTCCAATTGACTTCAGCCTACAAGGAATTCTTTGTTAATCCCCAAGTGATTGTGGAGTTTGTGCGGGATGATAACAAGGAGGGACTATCTCCCTGGGGTAATGTGACGGTATTGGGCC
>JBIJCW010000091.1:0-8681 GCA_044344495.1 Kiritimatiellia bacterium
TCACCGACTACAAGGCCATTGCACGACGCCATAAGGACTGCTTCCTGGCCGGCGAAGGCGACAACCGCATCCTGATGCGCAACAATCCTGCCGAGATCCGCGCTATGGTGGAATCCATGGTCGAGACAGGCAAGATGTCCGGCGGCTACATGATGTGCATCGGAAATCACATTCCATTCAATGTGCCTCCTGAGGCGGTGAAGCGATACCTCGATCTCTCCAAGGAACTGGCGTACCGCTGATGCCCCCAATGCCCAACCTTGGCTTCCATGCGACGGCTTGGGGCCGCGCCTGAAGCATGCGTTGGGTTATAAGAATTATTGAAAATCAGGGATCAAAAGATTATTTTATATACATGAAAACGATGCGGTATGTGTACTGGCAAGAGGAGGATATGTGGATGGGGCACTTGGAAGAGTACCCTGACTATATGACTCAAGGCGAAACGCTGGAAGAACTTCAGGAGAATCTGAAGGATATTTACAAGGATCTTGCCAGTGGATCCATCCCTCACGTTCGGCATGTTGCGGAACTTCAGTTCGCATGAAACGGATTGACCTCATCCGCCAACTCGAGTAAGGCGGTTGCGTTTTCATCCGCCACGGCGGACGGCATGATTGGTATCAGAATCCCCGCACGGGTGCCTGTCAGCCCATTCCAAGACACCGGGAAATCAAGGACCATCTTGCCCGGCACATCATCCGGAAACTGGAAAACTAACCCAACACAATTCTGGCTATCGTCGCTCCGCTCCTCAGCCAGATTGTGAACGTTCGACTAGCAAGGATATTGATCAGATTCGGCAGCGGCGGACCAGAGATCATCGCAACAAAGCCGTCTATGCCAGAGACGACAATTCGAATGAACTTTGACCTTAAAATTACCACTTGCACCATCTGATCGTTTATGATTGGATTCAATCATGTTCGATCATTCTACATCAGACGGCGTCACTTCGAATGACAAGGGGCTTGCCGTTGGCCGGCTTGAAAACCTGCGCCGGATCGTCAAGGACCGTCGAATTGTCCGGGTAGATGAACTGACCACCGAACTCGCCGTCTCGGTCGCCACCGTCCGTCGTGACCTGGCCACCCTGGAGTCCCGTGGCGACCTTCGCCGTGTCCACGGCGGCGCTGTCGCCAGCGAAACGCGACTGGAAGAACCCCTGTTTGATGACAAAACCACCATCGCCGCCCCGGAAAAGCGCCGCATCGCCGAAAGGGCGCTAACCCTGATCCGCCCCAGGGACTCCATCTTTCTCGACGGCGGCAGCACCGTGCTCGCCCTGGCCGCTCTCCTTCATGAACGGTCGGATATCACCGTCGTTACCAACTCGCTCCGCGTCGCCGCGGAACTCGCCGGGGGCGGCCCCGCCCTGATCCTCGTCGGCGGCGAACTCCGGCGCCTGAGCCAGACCTTTGTCGGCCCGTTGACGCGCTTCACCATCGGCCAGATCCATGTGGACCGCGCCTTCATGGGAACCATCGGTCTCGATTCCCAATCCGGATTGACCACCACCGACCCGCGCGAAGCCTTCACCAAGGAACTCATCATGCAGAATGCCGGCGAAGTCATCCTGCTTGCCGACGGATCCAAGATCGGCAAGACATCCTTCGCCCGCTTTGCCGACCTCTCCACAATCCACACCCTGATTACCGATAAACGGTCGCCCGAACCCTCCATCCGGGCATTGCGCAAACTCGGCATCAATGTACTGACTGTCTGACATCAACCCTTAACCCAATAGAGAAGAAAAGGAAAACCATGCCAAACTACCTGAACGACATACGACCGGCCTTCACCCCCCGCAAGATCAACTGCGGTACCATTCCCGCCTATCAGTACAAGGGAACCCTGGCCACCGAAATCAAAGCCGGGAACATCACCAAACAACAGGCCATCGATATTCTCGAGGACATGTTGATCGTCCGTGAATTCGAGGAAATGATCGTCAAAATCCGCTCCGGCGCCTATGAAGCCTGCGCTGGTTTCGACTACCGCGGCCCGACCCATGTCTCAATCGGACAGGAAGCCGCCTCGGTCGGCGGGTGCGTGGGCATCGCCGCCACCGACTACATCACCTCCACCCACCGCGGCCACGGCGACAGTATTGCCAAGGGTTGCGTGGCCATCCGCGCCATGAAGACGGAACAACTCTGCGCCCGCATCCCGGACTGCACTGCCACCACACGCAAGGATTTGCTGGAGGCGGCCCTTGAGGATCATGTTTATCGCACCGCCGCCGAACTGTTCGGCAAGGAGGACGGTTACTGCCGCGGGCGCGGCGGCGGCATGCACATCGCCGACTTCACCGTCGGCCACCTCGGTGCCAACGCCATCGTCGGCGGCGGCGTCCCCATCGCCACCGGCGCCGCCATGGCCGCCCGCTACCTCAAGAGCGGCGACGTGGTCTGCTGCTTCGCCGGGGACGGCGCCTACGCCAACGGCATCGTCCTGGAATCCCTGAACTGGGCCGCCATGGAACAGTTCACGAACCACCTGGCCAAGGGCGACAAGTTCGGCATTCCCGTTATCTTCCTCGTCCTGAACAACCACTACGGCATGACGGGTCGCGTGGACAATGAAGTCTTCGGCGTGGAGACTGTCGCCCGCCGCGCCGCCGGGTTCGCCGATAACAACATGCACGCCGAATTGGTTAACGGCATGGATGTGATGGCCGTTCGGGAAGCGGTCCGCCGCGCCGCCGAAGGCTGCCGCGCCGGCAACGGCCCCTACCTGATCGAAGTGGACTGCTACCGCTACTACGGCCACTCGCTCAGCGATCCGCGCAATGAATACAGAACCCGTGATGAAGAGGACGCATGGAAATCGGTTGATCCGATCACCTCCTTCACCCAGCAGATCCTGGATGCCAAGGTCCTCTCCAAGAAAGGCGTCGACGAGCTCCTGGCCAGGGTCCGCGACCGCAACGCCCGCGCCGCCGCCCGCGCATCCAAGTCGCCCGATCCCGACCCGAAAGATGTCATCAAGTACATGTACACCGACACCGTCGCGGAACAGGTTCCCGAGGAATTCACCAAGGTGGAACTCATCAAGGCCCTCCCCGAGATCAAACGCGTCAATGGCCAGTTGACCTACAAGGACGCCCTCAAGGAGGCCCTTATCCAGGAAATGCTCCGCGACAGCCGCGTGATCGTCTATGGCGAGGACGTGGCCGATTACGGCGGCGCCTTCAAGGTCACCAAGGGCCTTCTGGAGGCCTTCGGGCGCCAGCGTATATTCAACTCGCCCATCTCGGAAGCCGCCATCTGCAGCACCGCCGTTGGCGCCGCCATGGTGGGCCTGCGCCCCGTGGTGGAATTGATGTATATGGACTTCGCCCTGATGGCCAGCGATGCCATCTGCAACCAGGCCGCCAAGTGGCACTATATGTCGGGCGCCAAGGCTGAAATCGCCGCGGTCATCCGAGCCTCCGTGGGCGGCGGCAAGGGCTACGGCGGCCAGCATTCCCAGACGCTGGAAAGCATCTTCGCCCATATCCCCGGCCTCTATGTCGCCTACCCCGCCACCCCCCATGACGCCAAGGGCATGCTGAAAAGCGCCATCCGCGACAACAACCCCATCATGTTCGTGGAGTCACAGCTCCTCTACACCGTGAAGGGCGACTGTCCCGAGGGCGAGTACCTGATCCCGCTGGGAGTCGCCGATGTCAAGCGGCAGGGCAAGGACCTGACCCTGGTCACATGGGGTCCGGCCCTCTATGACTGCCTGAAGGCCGCCGACCTCCTCCGCGACCAGTTGCAGGTCTCCGTCGAGGTGGTCGACGTGCGATCCCTTGTCCCGCTGGACATGGAGACCATCCTCGCCTCCGTCCGCAAGACGGGTAAATGCATCGTCGTCAGCCAGTGTATCAACACCGGAAGCTTCACCGGCGAGATCGCCTCGAACATTATGCGCGACGCCTTTGACTCCCTGGACGCCCCCGTTTTGCGCGTGGGCGCCAAGGATGGCATCGCCCCCCAGTCGCACATCCTGGAGGCCGTCTTCCTCCCGACCGTCAACGATATTGTCGCCGCCGCCAAGGAGATTCTGTAATCAATAGGCGGCTCGCGATGAGCCGCCGGCATAACCAGTTCAGGAGATAAACATGGCACAACCAATCCTTATGCCCAAGATGGGCCAGTCGCAGGAAGACTGCGCAATTGTCAAGTGGCGCTGCAACGTCGGCGACGTCGTCAAGAAGGGCGACATCCTCTTTGAGGTTGAAACCGAGAAGGCCGTTCTGGAGGTCGAAAGTTTCTACGACGGCTCCCTGCTGAAGATGGTCGTCCCGGTCGGCCAGGCCGTCCCCATCGGAACCACCGTGGCGTTCATCGGACAGCCCGGGGAGAAGGTCCCCGATGTCGTCCAGCCGCCCCAGGCACCAGCCGCCCCCAAAGTGGAGGCAGCCGCCCCCGTCAAGACAGCCGCCCCGGCGGTGACGCCTGCCGCCCCCAAGGTGGCTGCGACGCCCGCTCCCATCCCGGTCTCCACCCCGTCGCCGGTTGCCGCCCCCGCCGCTCCCACCCGCCAGGCCATCTCGCCTCGCGCCAAGGCGCTGACCGAAGCATCGGCCATCAATAGCGATGCCATCAAGGGGTCCGGCCCCAATGGACGGATCGTTGAGAAGGACGTTAAGGCCTACCTCGCAGCCAATCACTACGACGAGCTGCGTGTCAGCCCCGCCGCCAAGACCCTCGCCATCAAGGAGAAGGTGAATATCCTGGCGGTGCGCGGAACCGGCGACGGCGGCCGCATCATGGTTGGTGATGTCCAACGTTCCCTTATGGAACGCCCCCGCGCCTTGAGCAAAATGCGGCAGATCATTGCCCAACGCCTTACCCAGAGCGTCATCACCGCCCCGCATTTCTTTGTCACGGTCGATGTCGATATGACCGACCTCCTGGCCCTGCGCAAACAGGCAAAGGATGAAGGCAAATCCTATTCAGTGACCGACTTCATTCTCGAAGCGGTGGTCCTGTCCCTGCAGGAGCATCCGGTGGTGAACAGTACCACCGATGGCAAGAGCGCCTGGTGGCACAGCGCCGTCCACCTGGGAGTCGCCACCAGCCTCCCCGAGGGACTCGTGGTTCCTGTGGTCCGCAACGCCGATACCCTCAGCCTCGCCGAACTGCACAACGCCGTGGCGGATCTGGCCGCCCGGGCGCGGGTCAACAAGTTGCTGCCCGAGGAGATGTCGGGCAGCACGTTCACCGTCTCCAATATGGGCATGCTGAACGTGGAGAACTTCACCGCCATCATCAATCCCGGCGAAAGCGCCATCCTGGCTGTGTCCAGCACGCAGGAACGGGCCGTCGTCCGGAACGGCAAGGTGCTTGCCCGTTCCATGATGAAGATCACCCTTTCCTCCGATCATAGACTGATTGACGGCGCAACCGCCGCCACATTCTCTAACGCATTAAAAACAAAACTCGAGGATATGCAATTATGGAAAAGTTTGATGTAACCGTGATTGGAGCCGGTCCCGGCGGCTATCCCGCCGCCATTCGCGCCGCTCAATTGGGCGCCCGCGTAGCCATTGTGGAGAAGGAACTCGCCGGCGGAACCTGCCTGAATTGGGGCTGCATCCCCACCAAGAGCCTGATCGCCTGCTCGGACTTGTTCGCCCATATCGGCAAGGCGTCCACCTTCGGCATCTCCGCCCAACAGGTGACCGCCGATTACGCCGCCATGGTCACCCGTAAGGACGGCATTGTCTCCAAATTGCGGTCCGGCATCGAAGCCCTTCTGAAGGCCCATGCCGTTACCGTCATCAAGGGAACCGCCGCGTTCGCCGGCCGCAACCGACTGGAGGTTACGACTCCGGACGGCACCGTGACCACCATCGAAACCGCGGCCACGATCATTGCCTCCGGATCCGAATCCGCCATGCCCGGATTTCTCCCCAAAAGCCCTCGCGTCATCGAAAGTCGCGCGTTCCTGTCCCTGACCCAGTTGCCAAAGTCCCTCCTGGTCCTCGGCGGCGGCGTCATCGGCTGTGAATTCGCCTGTATGGCCGCCCAACTCGGCGTTAAGGTCACCATCGTCGAACTTCTTGAGGATATCCTCATGATGCTCGATCCCGATGTGCGGAAAGAACTGCGCCATCACATGGAACGCACACTCGGCATCCGGGTCCTGACCGGCAAGGCACTCCAGAATGTGGAAGCCGACAACAATGCCGTCCGCGGGACCTTCGGGGAGGAAACCCTTTCCGCGGATCTACTGCTGGTGTCTGTCGGCCGGCGTCCAGTCACCCGCGAGCTGAACCTTGCCGCCGCCGGACTGACCGTCGACAAGACCGGTTGCATTCCGGTCAACGCGTATGGGGCTACATCGGCCGCGACCATTTACGCCATTGGCGACGTGAATGGTGTCGCGCAACTGGCCCATGCCGCCACCTCCCAGGGTGTCATCGCCGCCGAAAACATCGTCACAAAACGGCCTCGGAAGTTCGACAAACTGGTGCCCGCCTGTATCTTCACCTCGCCTGAAATTGGCAGCGCAGGCCTGACCGAGCAACAGGCCATGGCCGGCAAGATTCCTGTCAAGACCGGCAAATTCGCCTTCACTTACCTGGGCAAGGCGTTGGCCGCCGGGGAGCCGTATGGTTTCGTGAAGTGGGTGGCCGATGAAAAAACCGGCCAACTGCTGGGTGCCCAGGCGATCGGGCTGCATGCCACGGAACTGATTTCCGAAGCCGTCACCGCCATCCGCATGGAGTTGACCGCCTCGGAACTGGGCAGGACGATTCATTGCCACCCGACCCTGTCCGAGACCTGGATGGAAGCCGCCCATGTCCTGGAAGGTCACTGCGTCCACGCTCCACCCGCCCGGATGCCGCGGAAGTGATTGGCACGATGCAGTAAGTCAGACCCTGCCCGCTACTACAGAGAGGCATTGACGCACTCCGACAGGCGGGATAGACTGTGCGACATACTGAAAACGCATTTCAAGGAATGCGAATCGAGGCTCTCATGCATAATCGAAGTGGTCTGACTTTTGCCGATGTCCTGATCCTTATTGCCATAGTTCTGCTCCTGGCCGCACTGGCGATTCCCCGTTTTATCAAGGTGCCAGACTATGGCAACGAGGAAGATGAAACCGCACCGGCCGTGACCAATAGCGCCGGATCAGGGTCCTCCTCCACCAACACGCCATCCCCGCGCTGATCGGCCCGCGTCACTCCGACAGAACGGCATTGTCCAACAACCGGGTCTTCCCGATGCGGACCGCCATGACGACCAGCGCCCGGCAACCGATCCTGCCGAGCGGCACCAGTGTATCGTCATCCACAATCTCGAGGTAATCCACAACGGCGGAAGGCGTATCGGCTATTGCCCCGAACATCGCGCTACGCAAAACCGACGCATCACGCTCCCCGGCGGCAAACAACCCTTCCGCACGATCCAGCGCCCGCCGCAAACACAAGGCATCCTGACGTTCCACGGGCGATAGGTATTTGTTCCGCGAACTCATCGCCAACCCATCCGGCTCCCTGATGATCGGCCCAACCACCACGCGCACCTGGAAGTTCAAGTCGCGCACAAGCCTCTGGATCACCCGTACCTGCTGCGCGTCCTTCTGTCCGAAAACCGCCACCTCCGGTTGCACAATGTTAAGGAGCTTGGCAACCACCGTGACCACGCCCCGGAAATGCCCGGGACGGCTCGCGCCGCACAACCCGGCGGATAACCGGGTTTCATCCACCATCACACTGTGATCATCCGCATACATCTCGCCCGCCACCGGGTGGAAAATCACATCCACCCCCGCCTCTTGGCAAAGCGCCGCATCACGCTCAAAATCGCGCGGGTACCTATCAATGTCCTCACCGGGAAGGAATTGCGTTGGATTGACAAAAATACTCAGCACCACCACGCCGCACTGCTCACGCGCCAGCCGGACAAGGGATAAATGGCCTTCGTGCAGGTAACCCATGGTGGGAACAAGGCCAATCCGCTGTCCACTGCTCCTGGCATGCATCGACCAGGCGGCCATTCCGGCCACTGTGCGAATCACCTGCATGCTAGTCACGGATCCGACGACGCACGGCCTCGAGCAAAGCATCGGCCTTCACCGGCTTGCGCAGCAGACAGTGGATACCCCCAACGCCAACAATGGCACTCAGCGACTCCGGAGGGGTAAACCCAGTGCAGAAAATCACCGGCGGCACCGCCCATTTCTTCTTGGCGCAAAGGCGATTGATGGCAACAAACGCTTCACGCCCATCCAAAACCGGCATCTGCAAATCCATGATGATAAGGTCGTGATGCCCTTCCTCAAAGGCTTTGACCGCTTCCGCCCCATTGCCGGCCTGATCAATCACCGCATCGGGAATCTCCGAGGTGACTATCATGCCGAACAACTTGCGGATCATCTGCTCGTCATCCACAATCAGAACCCGTTTCCCTGGCCGCCGCTCCGCCGATATGGCCTGCGATGCGTCATCCAAAGCCTCCCGCACCGCCTTCGCGACCCGCTCGATCGTCAGCGGCTTCCTCAAGTAGATCCCGGCCCCCAGCTCCTGCGCCTTGGCCACATTCCGCGCCGCCTTGGAGAAACCGGAAATCAGAATGACCTTCTGCTCCGGAATCAGCTTCTTCAGGGCCTCGTAGGTCCCTAAACCGTCCATGCCGCCATCCAGAACCATATCCAGAACAATCAGGTCAAACCGGTAC
>JBIJCW010000269.1:0-2542 GCA_044344495.1 Kiritimatiellia bacterium
TTCAAACGGCTTGTCCGTCAACACGGTCACCGACCCGAAGAAATTCTTGATGGTTTCCTGCGCCGCCAAGGCCACCGCCAAACCGCCAACCCCCAAACCGGCCATGATCGACGTGAGCGGCTTGTCACTCAACACCGTCGCCACCTGGACAAGACCGAGTACCACCACCGTGATCCGAAGACTGCTGCGCACCATCGGCGCCAGCATGTCGTCAAGTTTGCTGGGGGTCTTCTCCGCCGCCCGCATCAACGCCCCGCTGACCACATCCACCAGGCAGTACAACACAAAGGAAGTCGCCACCACCACCAGGACATTGGTTGCCGTCATGGCAAATGAGGCCACAGCCGGACTGAGTACCAGGAAATGCAATCCCGACTTAACCGCAATCACCACCAGCGCAAACACCAGCGATTTGCCGGTCGCGGCCAGGACCGACGCCCCTAATGGCCGGTTGCGCCCGTCAAGCACCTCCGCGAATTTCCGCATATAGTGCCGGGCAACCCGACCCGCCATCGCCGCCACCAGCACGGCGAGAAGCCAGGCTAGAAATCTCCATATTTCATTGCCACCCAATGTATTATGAAACCACGCCACTCCCTCGTTCATTTCTACTCCCTTTCAACGGAACATCCAGATAGTACAATCTAGTGCAACGTCTTTTGCCTGTCAATTTTGATTACATCGCCACGAATGGCTCGTTCACTCAAGATCGGAACCACTTCTCTTTTTAATTCGCCCACCGGCGCCAAAACGACTATGATCACACCAAGATGAATCCGAAACACCCAACTCCATCCTTTCCCGGATCACTCCCCTTCCTGATCTGCACCACCGCTATCCTCCTCGCGGCCACCGCAACCTTCGCCGCCCCCCAGAAACGCTGGCTCTACCTCCAGACCAACCTCCTGCCCGATAACACCTTCAGCAACGCCATCGCCCTCCTCGAACGCGCCGCCGGCGAAGGCTACACCGGCGTCCTCCTCACCGACTCGAAATTCATGCGCTGGGATGACCTGCCCGACGCCTACCTCACCCACTGCCAATCCTTCCGCGACACCTGCCGCCGCCTGAAACTGGAACTCGTCGCCGGCATCATGCCCATCGGCTACTCCAATAGCCTCCTCAGTCGTAACCCGAACCTCGCCGAGGGCCTCCCCGTCCGTGACGCCCCCTTTGTCGTCAGGAACGGACGCCTCGAACCTGTCACCGACTTCCCGCCTCTCATCAATCCGGGATTCGAGAAGTTTGGCAGAAGCGGCCCCACCGGCTGGTCGGTCGACTCACCAAACGAGATCGCTTTTCAGGACTCCAAAGTCTTCATGCAGGGAAAATCCTCCCTCCGCTTCCAGGATGTCGCCCGCCACGAACCCTCCCACCGCCACGCCCGCGCCATCCAGACCCTCCGCCTCTCCCCCTATCGGAACTACCATCTCTCGGTCTCCATCAAAACCCGCGACTGGACCGGCGACGACAACCGTGTGACAGTCATCGATAAAAAAGGCCGCGCCCTGAACTTCCAGACCCCGGCCATCGAACCCACTCAGGACTGGAAACGCTTCCATATCGTCTTCAACACCCTCGAGTCCTCAACCGTGAACCTCTACCTCGGCACCTGGGCGGGAGAGTCAGGAACCCTGTGGTGGGATGATGTCAGCATCGAACCCGCCGGCTTCGTCAACGTCCTGCGCCGGCCGGGCACCCCCCTGCTCATCACGACGGATGACGGCGCCACCATACTCTCCGAGTGCCGCGACTTCAACCCGGTGGTCGACCCCAAACTCGGAACCGATCCCTACGCCGGCGAATTCACCGTCTGGCATGAACCACCCGTGGTCACCCTCCGACCCGGCAGCAGCATGAAGGAGGGCCAGCGCGTTCGCGCCTCCTACTACCATCCGGCCATCATCTATGCCGAACAAATTTCCTGCTGCATGAGCGAACCCGGACTCTACGACATCCTCGCCTGGCAACTTGACAAGGTCCGCAACGCCCTCGCCCCGGACGGTTATATGATGATGCACGACGAAATCCGGACCCAGGGGTGGGATGCCGCCTGCTCAACCCGCAAACTCACCTGCTCGGAAATCCTGGCCTCCAACCTCCGCCGCTGCATCGCCCTCATTCATAAAGCCGATCCCGGAAAACCCTTGTATATATGGTCCGACATGTTCGACCCCAACCATAACGCGAAGGAACACGGCAACTATTTCCTGGTCAAGGGTGAAGGCCCCTGGTATGGCGCTTGGCAAACCCTCCCCGCCAATGTCACCATCGTCAATTGGCAGATGTCTCCCGCCACCCGACGGAAGTCACTGGAACATTTCTCAAAACTGGGACACCACCAGATTCTCGCCGGTTATTACGATGGCGACCCCGCCGCCATCACCGGCTGGCTGCGCGATGCCGCCGGCATCCCGGGCGTCGACGGCGTCATGTACACCACCTGGCGCCACGACTTCCAGCACACCGCCGCGTTCCTCAAGGCCGCTACCCCATAGGCCCACGTTCACCATTCACCTCCCTGGCGGGGGCGGGGGGGGCC
>JBIJCW010000161.1:0-5053 GCA_044344495.1 Kiritimatiellia bacterium
ACAATTCACCTCCCTACCCCCACCGCCCCCCCCTGCCCCCCCATTTTTTGTTCGACTTTTGACCCGGAATGCAGGATAGTCCCCGGCCTTTTGGCGAACGCGACTTAAGATCGATCTCGAATGTCTCAGCCTCCCCCCGGTAAACGGGGTGGCAATACATGGAATATGGCGATGAAAAAGGAATTTGACGTTATCAATGGCGGGGTTACCACCCCAAAGGGATTCAAAGTGGCCACCATGCGGGCAGGCATCAAGGAAAGCCGGAAACGCGATGACCTCACCCTGCTGGTCTCCGAAACCCCGGCTTCCGTGGCGGGAACCTTTACCACCAATCGCGTAAAAGCCGCTCCAGTAAAACTTTGCGAACGACATCTCATCTGGGGACAAGGCCAGGCCATCATCATCAATGCCGGGAATGCCAACGCCTGCACCGGCGAGCAGGGGTTTCTAGATGCCGAACACATGGCCGAACTCACAGCCAACGCCCTCGGCATCGGCAAAAACCTCGTGTTCGTCTGTTCCACCGGCACCATCGGCATCCCCCTCCCGATGCCGAAGATCGAGGCCGCTTTGCCAACCCTCGCCAAACAACTTTCGCCCGATAACGGCTCCCGCGCCGCCGAGGCCATCCTGACCACCGACCTCGTCAAAAAGGAGATCGCCGTCACCGTCAAGGTGGATGGCATTCCCGTTACCATCGCCGGCATGGCCAAAGGGTCAGGCATGATCGCCCCCAATATGGCGACCATGCTGGCTTTCATCACCACCGATGCCGCCGTGGACCAGCGCGCCCTTCAACTTGAACTCGTCCACGCCGTCGATCTCAGCTTCAACCGCATCGTGGTGGATGGCGACGAAAGCACCAACGACACCGTCCTCATGCTCGCCAACGGCGCCGCCGGCAACAACCTTCTCGACCAGAAACACCACGATTGGCGCAAGTTCCGTCACGCCGTCGAATTCGTGGCCCGGGAACTGGCACTCATGATCGTCAGGGACGGCGAAGGCGCCACCAAGTTTGTCACCGTCACGGTCTCCGGCGCCACCAATCGGAACGACGCCCGCACCTGTGCCCGCGCCATCGCCAAGTCCCCTCTGGTCAAGACCGCTTGGCATGGCGGCGACCCGAACTGGGGCCGCCTCATGGCCGCCCTGGGCTCATCCGGGGCCCGCATCGAGGAGGGCCGCGTGGATATTTCCTTCGACAACATCCCTGCCGTCCAGGGCGGCAAGGCCGCCGATTCTTTCTCCCTGTCGGAACTGGCGGCGGTCTATGCCCGCAAGGAGTTCACCATCAAGGCCGATCTCCATCTCGGCAAGTCCGAAATAACCATCTATACCTGCGACCTGAGCAAGGAATACGTCGCCATCAACGCGGAGTACATGACCTGATGGAACATGCCATCGCCAAAGCCGATGTGTTGATTGAGGCCTTGCCCTACATCCAGGACTTCCGTGACGCCGTTGTGGTCGTCAAGTTCGGCGGAAGCGCCATGGAAGACCCCCGCCAGGTGGAGAATATCCTCGCTGACGTCGCCTTTATGGAATGCATCGGCATGCGCCCCGTCATCGTCCACGGCGGCGGCAAAGCCATCTCGCGCGCCATGCAGGAAGCCGGGCTCGTCCCCAAGTTCGTCAAGGGCCTGCGCGTTACCGACGAAGCCGCCATCCGCGTGGTCGAGACCACCATCAAGAACAAGGTCAACGCCGCCCTGCTGGATATCCTCACGAAGAAGGGCGCCCGCGCCCGCCGCATTGACGGCAACTCCATTTTCGATGTCGAAAAACGGGTCGAAACCGATCCCGCCTCCGGCACCACCGTTGACTGGGGCTACGTCGGCGAAATCCGCCACGTCCACGCCATGCCCCTGCTGGAGTGCTTCAAGGCCGAAACCATCCCGGTCGTCACCCCGCTCGGACGCGGCCCCGACGGCCTCCTCTACAACCTGAACGCCGACGATGCCGCCGCCGCCGTCGCCCGCGAACTCAAGGCGCGCAAACTGGCCTTCCTCTCCGATGTCCCCGGCCTGCTGCGCAACCGCGACGACGCCTCCACCCTCTTCTCCACCTTGCGCATCCGCGAAGTGGAGGAACTGATCCGTACCGGCGTCATCGACGGCGGCATGCTGCCGAAAATACGCAGCTGCATGGAAGCCCTGGCGGCCGGCGTCCGCAAGATCCATATCATCGACGGACGCCTTCCCCATTCGTTGTTGTTGGAGATTTTTACAGACAAAGGAGTAGGAACGGAGATCACAGAATGATGACTACAGCAGACATAACCGCAAAGTACCAGCAGTATGTAATTCCGACGTATCACAACCCGGGCCTAGTGCTTGTGAAGGGCAAGGGCACCCGCGTGTGGGACAACGAGGGCAAAGTCTATCTGGACTTCGTAGGCGGCATCGCCTGCCAGAATGTCGGACATTGCCATCCAAAGGTGGTCGAGGCAATCCAACAGCAGGCCGCCAAACTGATGCACGTCTCCAACCTCTACCACAACGAGTTGCACGGCACCCTCGCCGAAAAACTCTCCACCCTCTCCCTGGGCGGCAAGGTGTTCCTCTGCAATTCCGGCGCCGAAGCCAACGAAGCCCTTATCAAGCTCGCCCGCCTCTGGGGCTGCGATCTGGGCAAGTACGAAATCGTCTCGATGAAGAACTCCTTCCATGGCCGCACCCTGGCCAGCTTGGCGGCCACCGGCCAGACCAAGTACCAGGACGGGTTCGAACCGATGCCCGACGGGTTCTTCTACGCCGAACTGAACAACCTCGACTCCCTGAAGAGCGTCGTCAGTGACCGCACCGCCGCCATCCTGGTCGAAGCCATCCAGGGCGAGGGGGGCGTCGTGCCCGCTACCCCGGAGTTCATGAAGGGACTGCGCGCTCTGTGCGACAATAGAAATATCCTCCTCTTCTGCGACGAAGTCCAGTGCGGCATGGGCCGCACCGGGAACTGGTTCGGGTTCCAGGGCACCGACGTCACGCCGGATGCCTTCTCGCTGGCCAAATCCCTGGGTAGCGGTTACCCGGTCGGCGGCATCGTCACCAGTCCCAAGATTGCCGACGTCTTCCAGCCCGGCAAGCATGCCAGCACCTTTGGCGGCTCCCCGCTGGCTTGTGCCGCCGCCCTCGCCACCTTGGGGGTGATCGAGAGCGAAGGTCTCGTGGAACGCGCCGCCGATATCGGCACCGACTTCATGGAAGCCCTCGGCGACTTTGTCGGCTCCTATGAACACGTCAAGGAAGTCCGCGGTCGCGGCCTGATGATCGGATTGGTTCTCGACGTCCCTGCCAAACCATTGGCCAAAATCCTGAGCGACAACGGTCTGCTCACGATCCCCACCGGGGAAAACGTCATCCGCTTCCTCCCTCCCCTTAACGTCAAGACCAGCGAACTCGACGAGGCACTGGAGATCATTGACGACGCCTTGGCCGAATTCCACGGCGTCGAAAAGACGGTCTCCGAGGAGTAACCGGCATCCAGCGCTGTTTGGCATTTCGGTAGACCGGGGGCGGATCCCCCGGCGTTTCGGTTTTCTTGTGGCAACTCAGGAGGCATGCAATGGTTATCAGCGAACTCAAGAAACAGCATGTGGGAATCTGCGTTTCCGGCGGTCTCGACAGCAAGACCATCACCAGGAAATTGGTCGAGATGGGCATCAAGGTCACCTGCTTCTCCGCGGACCTTGGCCAACCCGATGAGAAAGATATCAACGATATCAAGAAAAAGATGGCCCCCTGCGGTGCCGAGACGAACATTGTGGACCTGAAGGCCGAAATGGCCGAAGCCTGCTTTGAGGTGGTGCAGGCTCAGGCCATGTACGATGGCGGCTACTGGAACTCCACCGGCATCGCGCGGGCTGTCACCGTGCGCGGCCTGATCCCGAAAATGAAAGCCGCCGGCTGCACCGTCCTGGCCCATGGCGCCACGGGACGGGGCAACGACCAGATGCGTTTCGAGCGCTATACCAATGTCCTCGCTCCGGAGATGAAAGTCTACGCTCCCTGGCGCGACCCGTCCCTCCTAACCGAGTTCCCGGGCCGTACCCAGATGGCCGCCTACCTGGCCCGCTTCGGCATCGAGGCCGTTGTCGGCGGCAAAAAACGTTACTCCACCGACGCCAATCTCGCCGGCCTGTCCCATGAAGCGGAAGACCTGGAAAGCATGGAAACACCCTGCACCATCGTCATCCCCACCATGGGCGTCTGGCCCGCCCAGGCCCCGGACAAAACCGAAGAGGTCACCTTCCGTTTCGAGAAAGCCCGTTGCGTCTCCATCAACGGACACAAGGTCTCCCCGCTGGAGGCCATGGTTGAGGCCAACCGCATCGCCGGCCGTAACGGCATCGGCATGAAGAACGCCCTCGAAAACCGGATCATCGGCACCAAGAGCCGCGGCGTCTATGAGGCGCCGGGCATGGAATTGCTGGGCACCGCCCTCCGCCAGGTCTACCAGGCAACCATGGACCGCCGCGCATCGCTCCTGTTTATGCACTTATCCAAACTCGTCGCCGACCAGATCTACGACGGACGCTACTTCGACCCCGTCACCCGCGCGGCCCGCGCCGCCATCGATGTACTCTCGGCACCGGCCACCGGTACGGTGACCCTCGGCCTTTACAAGGGCAACCTGCACTTCGTCAGCCTGACCGCCTGTCCGGCCTCCATCTACAACGAAGCCGATTCGTCCATGGAAGCCAGCGAAGGACTGAACCCCGTCAGCTCCCAGGGGTACGCCGAAATCCAAAGCGTCGAGGCACGCTCCCTCGCCAAGGCAGGACAAATCAAGGTGTGAAAAGAAGGGTTCAGGGGTCAGGAACAACATCAAGGAATCCAAGCAGACATCCTGTGTATCCTGTCCATCCATGTTCAACTCCTGCAAACACGGCAAAAGCACTTTCGCTCCCCGACTGAACCCTCTCTCCCACACCCCCTTGAACCCTGAACCCAGAACCCTGAACCCTCCCCCACCCCCCTCCCCCCTCCCCGTCGCTCTCACCATCGCGGGTTCCGATAGCGGCGGCGGCGCCGGCATCCAGGCGGATCTCAAG